>JACWAC010000009.1 GCA_014874235.1 Thermoplasmatales archaeon | reverse complement strand
TAATCATACTAGCTGTCATGGCAGTGATCGCAAGAAACACGAGCGGCGGCTCTCTCTTGTTCCTACTGTTATTTTCATTTCTGGTTCTGCCTGTCATGATTGCATCTTTCGTGATATTGATCTCTAGCGTAAACGGGGAGGTCCAGGTCTCTTGAATAGGCTGTCTTTGATCGGAATCTCAACTGGCTCGATTTCTGTCATAATGGCAATATATCTTTTCGTGACACACTCAGACAACTTTTCTCTTCTGTTCGACTTCACTGTCCTTGGAATATTTCTTTTTCTTGCTCCATCTGGAATTCGGGATATTTATGAAAGAAGACGGACGAAAGCAATAGAAAGTCGTATCCCCGACTTTCTGAGAGATGTTGCAGAGGCATCCAAGTTTGGTTCCAACCTGGCAGATTCCATCATAGCTGCATCTGACGGTCAGTACGGTATGTTAAGCGTAGAAATCAAGAAAATGGCAGCCCAGATCCGATGGGGGGTCTCTGTCGACGAAGTTCTGGAGGAGTTTGTTAAAAGGAACAAATCGCCATTTACGGAGAAACTTGTGTTGACAGTCATAGAGGCAAACAGGTCGGGAGGGAATACTTCTGAAGTTCTCAATCTGATTGCAGTCAATTCAAGGGAGGCTCAGGTACTTACAAAAGAGAAGTACTCCCAGTTAAGCAGTTACATCATAATAATCGTGATAGCATACGCGGTGTTTCTCCTGACGGTCCTTGTGCTAGACATACAGTTCTTTCCACAGATGACGAAACAGATCGTTTCTGGAACTTCTGCTTCTTCTTTCACTTTCCTGAACCTGAGCACAATCCCCCTGATCAAGGAAATTCTCACGGGTGTTGCGATAGTACAGGGGGTCGGAAGCGGTCTGATGTCTGGTGTGTTGGGAGAGGGAAGGTATCAGAGTGGTCTCCTTTACGCTGCAATTCTTGCCTCCATCGGTTACATTCTCATCGTGCTTCTTGGAGGAGTTTGAAATGAAATCAAGTCGCGTAACATCCGATCTATCAGCAGATTCAGAACCGAATGGTAAATTCACTCACGGGGAGTTGACGGAAGACGTCATTCCGATTTCCAACCAGACCGTCACTGAAGCATACGAGGTAGAATCACCCTTTGCCTCAGTCAACATACTCTCCGACCAGAAGAACGGGGTATACACTTACCAGGTCGTGGAGCCTACCCTGCCTAAGGACTCCGCATTGTTTGCCGAAAGAGCAAGGGCAAACTTTATCTCTTCAATAACTACATTTCCTTCCGAAAGGAAGAAGAGAATACAATCTCTGAGAACTAGCCTGAAAACGTTCGCTGACTCTTCAGAGAATAAACTCTCTGATCTGGAGCTCGAAAAAATATTCTACAATCTTTACAGGGAGCTAGAAGGATATGGGCCAATTGAAGTTCCGATTCTCGACGATAATGTCGAGGACATTTCATGCGTCGGTGCAAATTCACCTATCTATATTTTCCACAGGAAATACGGGTCGATAATGTCAAACGTCAGTTTCAAATCAGACGAGGACTTAGACAATTTCGTAAGGTTGATAGTGCAGCGTTCGGGAAAACACATCTCGATATCCATACCCATGGTGGACTGCTCACTCCCAAATGGGGCTAGATTGCAGGCCACCCTGGGAAGAGAGGTAACCAAGAATGGTCCATCGTTCACGATAAGGAGATTCAAAGAAGACCCTTTCACTCCACTTGATCTGATCAAGCTCGGAACCATGAGTGACGACATTGCCGTCTATTTATGGCAGGCAGTTGAGAAAGGACAGAACATGTTCATAATCGGAGGAACTGCGTCGGGAAAGACTACTACTCTCAACTCAATTCTCTCCTTCGTTCCCTCAAATAAGAAGTTGGTGAGTATCGAGGACACCAGAGAACTCAACCTCCCGCTGGAGAATTGGGTCCAGTCACTGACCAGACAGGGGACCGGAGATGTGAATCCCTCGACCCGAAAAAGGGTTGGGGAGGTGGACATGTTTGATCTTCTGGTGAACAGCCTGAGACAAAGGCCAGACTACATTGTAATAGGGGAGGTAAGAGGAAGAGAGGCATACACCGTCTTTCAGTCAATGGCTACCGGTCAGTCCGCAATAAGTACATTCCATTCAAATGACATACCATCATTCATCCATAGGTTAGAGGGGGAACCTCTGAACATACCCAGATCGATGCTGTCCTCGCTTGACATAGTGGTGCTCCAGTCAATCACAAAGGTTGGAAACGAAACTGTGAGGAGAATCAAGCGGGTGGTTGAGCTGGTGGGTATCGATAAGCAATCCGGTGAAGTTATCACAAACAATGTTTTCGAGTGGGATCCAGTCTCCGACAAGTTCATCTTTAGCGGGCACTCATACTTCCACGATCGAATGATGAAATCGGAAGACTGGTCATCGGAAAAGCTCAACGATGAAATAGACAGAAGAAAATCCTTGATGGAAAACTTGAGAAGAAAGGGGCAGGTCGGCTTTTCAAATTTTTCAAAAGTAGTCCAACGTATTCAACTGGAAACTGAGAACGTATTCCAAACGGAGAAAGAAAATCGGAGTCGTGGTTAATCTGAAAAAAGTAATGTACGAAGAAGAAGGTGTCGCTACAGCCGTCGGAGCCATTCTTGCCATACTTATATTCATCTTTCTTCTCAGTCTTTTCATTACAAGTTACTTGCCGGCAGAAATGGCTTCGTATGAAGAGCAGTACTCGACGTCAGTGACCAACGATATGATGCAGTTCGTCAGTTCGGTAAGCCTACTATCATTGAATTTCCGGCAGGGAGAAACAGTTTCTGTCACGTATGATCTACAGTCCGGTTATGTTCCTCTTTTCGCAACGCCAACTGTGGGTGAACTTAGTTTGACCCCATCAGCTAGAGGGTCGAATGGTTACATAATGGTTGGGAACTCTACGATGAATCTGAGCGCTGGCGGATCACTTTACGTTCTGACAAACAACCGATATTTTGTTGACGAAGCATTCGATTATGAAGCATCTACACTGTTCTATGAACAATATGGCAGCTCTCCTCTTATCAATTCCACATTGCAGTTTAACCTCATCCAGACCGAACCTCCCACGAACGGCTCGATCAATATGTCGATGAATCTGGTTAACATAATGGGAGGTCCTATCTCATTCTCTTCCCAATCGCCTTTCACTCTTTCCGCAACTGCTCTGTCCAAGAGTACATATCTGTTGAAGGGCAACATTACTCTGAACTTATCATCTTCTCTGGGTTCACGACTATATCCTTCATTGTTAGAAGAATTATCCGGCATTAACGGCGTCCATATTAGTCAGAGTAGTGGGGGAAATGGATACGAAAAAATATCAATCTACTCGGTAACTTCTCCAATTGCAATGAACATTACGGAACTAAACGTGATTGTAGGGATCAATGGTTGATGACACTCTGTTGAGAACCTGAATCGGGCTTATTTTCATAATAATTATATGTAATTATAATAACGTATTAATTAAAGATTAATCTCACCGGACATGGGATCTGACAAAGCGACATCCGTGGGCGTCTTTGCCGTTCCCGGAAGGGTGACATCAAAGAAAGTCTTCATTTCGTCTGAGATTACGGTCGCAGCGGTTGTGATTGCGTTGCTTGCCTATTATCATTTCGTCTTCAATGGTTCAATAAATTACTGGGTAGTAGTCATAGCTGTAATCGGAGTGGGGCTCTCTCTCATGGATAGTTCGATGGGGATGGGATATGGGACAGTAGGAAGTCCTCTGCTGATAATTCTCGGATTCTCTTCCAAGGTGGTAGTACCCGCGATACTGATCTCTCAGGTGGTTGCGGCGTTGGTCGCTTCCGCACACCACCAGAGACTCAAGAATGTTAATTACTTCAATCTGAAGGGAAAAGATGTGAGAGTAGAAATCCTACTGATAGTCTTCGGATTAGTGGGTGCCACTGCCGGTGTCTTCTTGTCACTCCATTTGTCAAAGGAGGCTCTAAATCTGTACATTGGTGGTCTTGTAATTGCAATGAGTTCACTGCTTCTCATCCGGCCGGCTATTGCATTCAGTTGGCTAAAGGTCACTGCGCTTAGTCTCGTAAGCGCCTTTAACAAAGCAATCTCCGGCGGAGGATATGGCCCCGTGGCCACTACTGGTCTCTTGGTTTCTGGCAACCCTTTGAAGAACACTGTTGCGGCTACCATTTTCTCTGTTATCTTCATCAACCTCTACTCTTTTATTGTATACCTATCGACCAAATCCTTCAGTGCTTTTGAACTTTCTATATTCCTAACAATAGGCGTCCTGATTGGATCTCAAATCGGTCCAGGTATCACCAAGAAGGCTTCGTCTAACAGGGCAAGGACAGTATTTGCGTGCATTGCAATGATAATGGGTTCTATGACAATAATACTCACTTTCGCTAAATAGGGGGTGAAAGAAATAGAAAAAATCACATAATGTAAGAAACGGAATCTGAATCAAAATTGTTTACTATTCTAAGATTCTCTCCATTTCCGTTAGGCACCTGAGCAAGGAACGGGTATATCTGCCATGGGTCCTTAGTACCTATTTCGAAAGCGGGATGGCCCTCATCAAATATGGTTGCGCATATTCTCGCAGTCATGGCTCTTGCCTTATACTCGTCCAGTACCCCAAGAGAGTGAAGGTATTCGTGCATCAGAATCACAAACACGAACGAATTTATCTCGGCAGTGGGCCGATGTGCATACTTCAGTGCATCGAGTAGATTCTTGTTCATTACGATGTAATTCCCTCCAACCTCCCAGAATGCTCCAAGCTGTGAAGGCAAATCAGCTAGGGCAAGTCCAAGACCCACCCTTTCCTTGTTGGTTACAGATTTTACCGCTTTTCTGACCAATGAGAAAATTGAATTGTAGTCGGTCTTCTCTGTAGTCAGATCTGAGAGCCTTCCGAGTTCGGACGGAATGTCAAGGCGTCTCTGCCCTTGTGGCGTTAGGTCAAAACCTCTTCTACTAACATCAATTGATTTATCTTGTCTGGCTATAAAGTTCATGAAATACGATTTATCTCTTCTATATAAATCGTTCGTAGCACAGGTTCTGTTGACATCATGATTGATGGCCTGTAGTGTTAATTGTCGGTTGATGTAAGGTAAGTTCGATTGATTTTTTGATGTTCACAGTTATATGACTCTTTTGACAGATTGAAGAAAGCGTGGTAAAGACTAAATAATTCTGGAAGGTCGTGTCATCATGAGGGAGATAGTCGATCGCAAGGACGGTTTTGTTGAGGTGGGTGGGCTGAACTTGTATTACGAAGAATTTAATCCCGAGTCGCCCAAAGCTACGGTGCTGTGCCTTCACGGAGGTCCCGGGATGAGTCACGATTACCTCATGCCGTTATCTGATCTGGCAGATCATGGTTACAGAGTGTTACTGTATGACCAATTTGGTTGTGGAAAATCGGATGAGCTCACGGACACATCAAAATTCACTTTTGAATACGCAGTCGAAGAAGTGGAGGCAGTGCGGAGGAAGATGTGCAAGAACGAAAAAACATTCCTGATGGGGTCTTCCTATGGGGGCGCTCTTGCTCTGTCCTATGCCCTGAAATATCAAGACAACCTCCAAGGGATGATTGTTAGTGGAGGACTAGCCAGTACTCACCTCGCAGTCAAAGAAATGAATCGCCTGATCGATAATCTTCCTGAATGGGCATCTGCTGCCATAAAAAAATATAGCGGAACAGAAGAATATTCCAACCCAGACTATCAAAGGGCCACTCAAGAATTCTATTCCAGGCACCTAATCAGAATGAACCCAATCCCAAAGGAGGTGTTGACATCTCTAGAGTATGGAGAAAGGAGAAATGTGTACAAGACAATGAATGGACCGAACGAATTCACAATAACGGGAACGATAAAGGACTGGGACATAACTGATCAGCTGTTCAAAATTTCGATTCCAACTCTCATCACCGTTGGACAATATGATGAGGTAACAGAGACAGTTGCGAAAGAAATCCACAGCAGAATCAAGGGATCCAAGCTCAAAGTTCTACCGGACTGTTCCCATTTGACTATGTGGGAAGACAGAAATGGTTACGTCAACATTCTGAAGGAATTCATTGATTCCAGGTTGGCTGAGTGACACCAGCCTACTCGGTGGTATCTGTATCTCCACATTAGCCTTATTGATAAGAGATCAGAAATACGGAGTCCTGAATTTCACTCCCTTCTTTATGACATCTATTGAACTCTGGTACCCCGCGTCGGCGTGTCTGATCACTCCACTTGCTGGATCTGCGTTCAGGACCCTCTTGATTCTCTCTTCTGCACTCTTGGTTCCATCAGCAACTATCACAAGTCCCGAATGAATACTGTTCCCTATTCCCGTTCCCCCACCGTGATGAACGCTGACCCACGACGCACCAGAGATTGCATTCAGGAGCGCATTGAGTATTGGCCAATCCGCAATGGCATCGCTACCATCTTTCATGTTCTCCGTCTCTCTGAATGGCGATGCCACGGATCCGGTGTCGTGATGGTCTCTTCCTATCGCAATCGGAGCCGAAACTTCTCCCTTCCTTACCATTTCATTCATCAGAAGTCCCAGCCGTTCCCTCTGTCCATACTTCGCATAGCAAATTCTTGCCGGTAACCCCTGGAAATGTACCATCTTCTTTGCCAACTTTATCCAATTTACAAGGTGTTCGTCTTCTGTAAAGTTCTCAATGATTTTATCGTCAATTGCGAAGATATCGTTTGGCTCTCCTGAAAGTGCAAGCCATCTGAATGGTCCGGAACCTATTGTGAAAAGGTCTCTCAGATAAGCAGGTACGTATCCTGGGATCTCGAATGCCCTGGAGTAACCTCCCTCTCTCGCACGGGTCCTTAGATTGTTACCATAATCGAAAACCTTTGACCCACTTTCCTTGAACCAGATGATTGCTTTGACTTCCTTCACTATTGACTCGTAAACCTTTTTCTTGTAGTCCGAGGGATTGCTATCTCTGTATTCATAAGCACCCTTCAAGTCGTATCCTTCTGGGATGTAACCCAGATTGAGGTCGTGTGCTGCAGTCTGGTCTGTTACGACATCAGGAACTATTTTTCTAAGCACCAGTTCATCGTAAATTGTGGCTGCATTTCCAAGTAGTCCGATAGAAATGGAGGTTCCCGATTTGACTGCTTTATCCTTCAATTCAAGAGCCCTGTCCAAGGAATCTGTCCATTCATCCAGATATTTGTCCCTAAGTCGTCTGTTTATCTTATCCTTGTCAACTTCAACAACGAGTGCAACTCCCTCATTCATCTTTATTGCCAGAGGTTGGGCTCCTCCCATCTCACCAAGACCAGAAGACAAGACCCACTTTCCTCTGAGGGAATATTTGCCAAACTCCTTCTTTGCCAGTGCGGAGAGTGTTTCATAGGTGCCTTGAAGTATACCCTGGGTCCCGATGTAAATCCACGAACCTGCGGTCATCTGTCCGTACATAGTGAGCCCTCTGGCTTCCAGATCCCAGAAAATATCGTCTGTGGCCCATCTAGGCACAATCTGTGCATTTACTATAAGGACTCTCGGTGAATTCTCCGTTGTTTTGAAAATTCCTACTGGTTTTCCGGACTGAATCAGCAGGGTCTCGTCGTTTTCGAGCGACTTGAGGGACTGAATTATTTTGTCAAAGGCTTCCCAGTTCCTTGCTGCTTTTCCCTTTCCACCGTAAATGATCAGATTCTTAGGGTCCTTTGCAACCATCGGATCCAGGTTGTTCATTAACAATCTCAGAGCAGCCTCCTGACCCCACCCTTTGGTATTCAATTTGATTCCTCTGGGTGCATGAATCTCTTCCATCATAAATGTGGAATGTTTTTTGAAAGGTTAAGAGTATCGGTCTTTTAAGTATGTTCAAAATAGCAAACAGCAGTCAAAAACAAGTACAGAGTAAGGTCAGCGGCACTGACAACAATCCAGACCGCTAAAGAACGCAGACCCCATCTTTGCTAACAGAAATGTAAACCAGCAATCGAGTGCTTAAGAAAATTGGAATAGATCTTTGTCGCGGGAAATACTAAACAAAGGTTATATCGTACGACGATTAAAGAAATTAGGGTGACCTAATTCTTGATCACTAATGACCACCAAGGGTTTGCAGTCTTGTGGAGGGACAAGAATGATTAGTATCTCATTCTACGAGATGATAGGGATGGCATTGATAATGGGATTCTCGATCTATTTGTCGTTCCCAATAATTCTAAAGAGAGACATGAGTGCAAGATCATCCATATTGCTCGTTTCGTTTGCAGTGGGAATTCTCGTGTTCCTGTCGGGAGACATCTTTTCAGACGTGGCCTCTGGAATATATTCTTCCGGCTCGTATGTGGCCAATCCACTGTTATCGATAATATTCATAACATCCGTAGCGGGTCTCTTCGGGGTACTGTATCTAGTCGAGAATGTGGGGAAAGGGTCCAGAGCCAAAGATAGTTTCGTGCCGACGAGGGTTGCCCTGATAGTGGCGATAGGGATGGGGCTCCAGAATCTGACCGAGGGCCTGGTCTTTGGATCAGCATACGTTGTTGGTCTGACTGGTCTCTTTCTGGTAATACTGATAGGCTTTATACTTCAGAACTTCACGGAAGGATTTCCGATAGTTTCTCCATTCTTTGGCCGTGAGAGACCAAAGACCGTTTATCTTGCCGGACTCTATTTCATCGGCGGATTCCCGACAATTGCTGGAAGTCTTATCGGATATTATTATGTCAATCCATATATGAACATTCTGTTTGATGGCCTTGCGATAGGGGCAATCATATACGTCTTAATTCCCATGCTCAGAAATTTATTCAGACAGGCAGATCAGGCAAAATTGCAGTCTCTTGTCTACTTGGGTCTCGTCGTTGGATTTCTTGCAGGATTTGCGGTAAATGCGGTCTGATTAATCTGGACCATTTCCTGAACTGCAGAACAGTCCAACCAATCAGTACATCTCATCAGCTGGTATCTAAACTATAAAACGGGAGCACCGAAGGATTAAAATAATGCGCTTTCGCTGATATGGAGTGAAAAGTAAGCTGCTGATTGCAATAGTTGTAATCGTGGTAATCGGTATTGCAATATATGCAATGATTCCGGTCACAATAGCAGCCAATCCACACCATCTAAAGAACAAGCAGAACTACTTTGTTTATGGGACGGTGCAAAGTGACCTCACTGTGAACGATAGGTCCGTATTTCTTATGAATGACAGCGGATCATTGATAGCAGTGGAATACAACGGTTCGGCCCCTGCCGTCAACTCGACGGTTCTTGTGCACGGCGAATTTTTGAATGTGACGTTCTTCGGAATGTCATACGGTGGAATCATCGTAGCAAACGGAGTGTACAATTGGTACCTTTCCGCATAGAGCTACATCAAAACATCTTTCACGACAGGATTTGAGTTTTTATTTTTTTGGTTCATGTTCACAATTTGAAGCTTTCAACCTTTCTCAATTTTTATATACAAAATTTTGCTCATTAGTTGTGCACCCATCATCGTTTGAATATTTTGCACCCACCAAAATGGAAGATGCATTACAACTATTATCAAAGTACGGAGACGATGCCAAGGTAATGGCAGGCGGTCAGAGTCTGATACCGTTGCTAAAACTCAGAATTGCATCCTTCCCTTATGTCGTGAATATATCAGGATTGAAAGGACTAAATCAAATAGTTGAGAAGGGGGATTATCTGGAGATAGGATCTCTCACAACCATAAGTGAGCTAGAAGAGAATGATTTGGTGAAAGAAAAATACCAAGCTCTGCACGAGGCAGCAGGACTGATAGCTGACCCTTTGGTTAGGAATATGGGTACTATAGGAGGCAATGTTTCACACGGGGACCCATCCAACGATATCCCTGCTGTCATCATTGCTTTGAAGGCAAAGTTGGAATTAGCAGGGCTCAGGGGCAACAGAAATGTGGATGCTGATTCTTTCGTAACAGACTCGTTTACTACAGTACTGGAGAAAGGGGAGATACTGAAGAGAATATTGATTCCCATTCCAGGAACTAACTCTGGAGGATGTTACATAAAACACAAGAAGAGCGCAGGAGACTTTTCAGTCGCCGCCGTAGCAGTTCACCTGAGGCTTGAAGACGACGAACGAGTTAAGAGTGCTGGGATAGGTCTCACCTCTGTAGCTCCTAAACCCCTTAGGGCTGTTAGGGGAGAGAGCTATCTGGAAGGGAAAAAGTTGACGGATTCGACAGTACGAGAAGCAGCAAAGATTGTGGTATCAGAATCTAATCCATCAACCGACTTCTATGGTTCTTTGGAGTTCAAGAAGAAGGTTCTTGGGAGAATAACAGAGGAAGCTATCCACCTATCATTTGAAAGGGCAATGGTGAGATAAATGAGTCTGGTTAAGATCAAGACAAGAATTAATGGAAAGGCGATCGAATCAGAGGTTGAACCAAGAAAATTACTCGTTCACTTTTTGAGAGAAGATTTGGGTCTCACAGGGACCCATGTAGGCTGTGACACCTCCAATTGCGGAGCATGTACGGTTCTCATCAACGGTAGGGCAGTCAAATCGTGCACGATGCTTGCTGTTCAGGCCGATGGGAACGAGATCACGACGATCGAAGGGATCTCAAGGAATGGCGAACTTCATCCACTGCAGAAGGCGTTTCTGGAGAAACACGGGCTACAGTGCGGGTACTGCACCCCGGGAATGCTGCTTACTTCATTATGGCTCTTGAAAAAGAACAGGAACCCCTCAGAAGAAGAGATCAGGAAGAATCTGTCAGGAAATCTATGTAGATGCACCGGATACCAGAGCATTGTTGAGTCCATAAAATACGGGGCTCAGTTGATGAAAGAGAAAGAAGAAGAACAGGAGATGCCAGTGAGGTAAAGATGTCGTCAGTGAGATGGGAAGATATGGATACAGCATACGACGCAACATCGTTGGTGAGAGGCAAAGGGCATTTCGTGGACGATATCAGGCTATCCAATATGCTCCACATGTCAGTAATGAGGAGTCCATACGCGAGAGGGAGGATTCTAGGTCTCAAGGGAGGGATGAGCAGCGCTGATTTCAAAGGCAAGTTGGCGTCGGTCGGAGAAGGTGCTAGTCCCAGTTCGGCCCTTTCAATCGAACCAGTTTTCGCAACGGGTTTCGTGAACTATGTAGGACAACCAGTTGCAGCAGTTTTTGCGGACGACAGGTACAGGTCAACGGATCTTCTAGATTCCATAGAAGTTGATTATGAACCTCTAAAGCCTGTTGTAACCATAGACGATGCGCTGAATTCCGGTCCGATTCACAGCGGAATGAACAGCAATGTCCTGGTCGAAGCCACTCAAGGGAAAGATTTTCCGGATCCCAATACTCCCATCGTTCTCGAAGATATACTCGAGAATGACAGAGTGTCCACCAACCCCATTGAGCCGAGAGGGATCGTAACGGACTACCACAACGGAGTCCTGAATGTGTGGATATCCACACAGTCCGTTAACAGCATCAAGACCGGACTCGTGGAATCCCTCGGAATGAATCCAGACGACGTAAGGGTGATGCAGACAGATACTGGTGGCGCCTTCGGTTCAAAAGGTGGGTTGTATCCCGAATACGTGATCGCTGCTTACGCCTCGATGAAGTATGGAAAGCCAGTGAAGTGGATAGAATCCAGAAGGGAGCACCTCGCATCTACCAATCCCGGGAGGGGCGTGAGAGGCAGGGTAAAGATATTCGCTGCGCTTAATGGAAAGATTGCCGGGATGAAGGGAGAGGTCTTGGTTGACGCCGGCGCTTACGGAACAGGTTCCGGCGGATTCTCCGCACAATACATCGGTTTCATGATGACGGGTCCTTATTCCATTGAAAATGCGTTTGTCACGGGCAGAGCGCTTCTGACCAATAAGGTCCCTCAAGGCCCTTATCGTGGAGCTGGAAGACCAGAGGCGTCTTACTTCATAGAGAGGATGCTAGATCTGCTGGCGGATGAATTGAAAATGGATCCAGCAGACGTAAGATTGTTGAACATGAGTGACAAGCCATTTGAATCCCCTCTTGGGATGAGGATAGATGCAGCCAGACCATTCTTTGAAACTGCTGTTAATGAACTGGAATACAGAAGGGAAGCAAAACTGACAAAAGGAGTGGGACTTTCTTTTTTCGTCCTTGTGCCAGCACTCTACACAGGTGAGAGCGCTAGAATAATAGTTAAGGGTGGCAGAGTAAGCGTGTGGCTGGGAGGAAATAGCCACGGACAGGGGCACGAGGTGTTCGTAAAGAAGCTCGTGAATGAGGAACTGGGGGTTCCAGAAGATATTGTCACACTGTACAGGGGGGACACGAAAATGACAATGGTTGGGGAAGGTTCGTGGGGAAGCAGATCCGCTATGGTGGGTGGTGCCGCTGTCGTGGCAGCTTGCAGGAAGTTGAAGGGGGATGTGTTGAGAGAGTTCGGAAATTACACAGCGGACAATCTTCTTTCAGGCAGTTATGATGAGTTCGTCAACGACGAGACACGGAGATCCATAAACTCATTCGGAGCGAATCTTGCAACAGTGGAGATTGGCAAAATGGGAAACGTGAAAGTGAAGAAGTGCATAGCCTATTACGATGTTGGTCGGGCCCTCAACAGAGATATGGTGATCGGTCAAATACAAGGTGGCATGGCTCAGGGAATAGGCCAGACACTTCACGAAGTCCTGTCTTACAATGAGGACGGACAGCTCATCACGTCGAGCATCTCCGACGCTGGAGTACCACTGGCAGAAGACCTTCCGAATTTTGGAGTTAAAATCGCAGAAAACAGGTCCATTCTTCCTCACGGTGCAAAGGGAGTTGGAGAGTCACCAACCATAGGCGTCCCGACAGCTCTTATCAGGGCGATAGAGAAGGCAAGAGGAAAACGTCTAAGGAAGACTCCGGTGATGCCTGAGGATCTGATGGAATAACATTCCTCAATCTCACTCTTCCAGCTGCCTTTCAATCCTTGAGATGTCCTCAGTCGTATCTATGTCAAGCAGATGAGTGGGGTCAATGTTCACCTTGAAAACAAGGTCACCGTGATTTCTGGCTATCTCGCGGGCTCCTTTATCTCCCCATAGACTTGCCAGTTCTTCGAAGAAGTCAGAAGGAAAGATGACGGGATTACGCACATCACCATCAACAGAACTTGCTACTATTCTTGTTGGCATTTCATGGAATTTAAGAAGTAATCGAGTTATGTCATTTGACTCCACCAGCGGCTGATCCCCAAGCAGAAATAGTAACGCGTCCGCCTCATTTCTCAGAAGTTGAGTGGCCATCGCAATCGAAGAGCCTATTCCTCCGTCCGGATTGTCATTCACGATCTGGTATACTCCATCACCCAACAAGGAATCCAGATCACCGCTACTATCGGTAACGACAGCGATCTTCGAAAAGTCATTACCTCTCAGGGCACTGACAGACCTTTCGAACACTGACGTGCCGTTCAGGATGTGCAGCAGTTTGTTGGATCCAAATCGTTTTGAACTTCCTGCTGCAAGCAGCACTGCTCCTATTCTGATCTTCTTGTTATTCTTACTCATTTTTCGAACGATTTTCTAAAGGAATCTGTCAATACAAGAATGTATTTTTCTGCAGTGCTGTTGATTACCCTTGAACCCATCGTTGCAATCACTCCTCCTATGGTGATGTTCACTAACCACTTGACTGAAGTTGTACCATTAGGAGAATCTGTGAAAGCATAGTCAGCCTTTAGATTGAGGGAGCCTGTAGCACCCGATCCCTTTGCAGAAATCTCCACGCCCCCACCGTCGTCTTTCTTCTTGATCTCAAATAGCAAAGTGAACTTCCCCTTGATTGCGGACTGACCGGCCTTCACGACAAGTCGGGCAGAGGTGTCATTGATCTTCTCCATAGACTGAATGTCAGGTATGATGGAAGTCACTTTGTCGATATTGGACATGAATGACGAAACTGTGTTTCTATCAGACTCCACTTCAAATTCCCCTTTCAATTCCATGCAAACTTCATAACGAAAACAAATCCTTTAATCTTGCGAATGGAAGTGGATGTGATAACGTCCCTTAGAAAAATCATTTATACAGATTTGGATTCTTACAACATTGAACAACTGGGAATTCCCGCAGATAATTTCGGATTTGGTCAAGAAGGAAGAGCCATTCGTAGTTGCAACCGTAGTAAGGGTAACTGGCTCTTCTATTGGAAAACCGGGTTTTAAGGAAATCATATCAGGCAACGGCGACGTTGTCTACGGCACACTTGGAGGAGCTTGTCCAGATTCAGCAATCGTAGAGAAGGCTAAAGAAGTCTTGAAGACGGGAAGTGCAAGGACTATCAAGGTATTCTTGGAGGATGCTAAAGAGACCCTCGTTGGTATGGCCAAAAACAACGAGGATGAAATTCACGTTGAGACCAACTGTGGCGGAATAATGGACATTTATCTGGAGCCCTATAAAAGAAACGAGCGACTGGTGATAGTAGGACAGGGTGGAAGGGACGGAATAGAGGACGGTCTGGTCATGCTAGGGAAATCAATCGGTATGAGCGTGACCGTCATAGATCCGAACCCTATGATAAATTCAAAGCCCGATGAGCTCATAGACCCAGTGAATTCACCCCTGAGTGAATTCCATTTTCACGAGGATGATTTTGTCGTAGTGCTCACAAAGGGCACTAGAGACCTTCAGGTCCTGGAGGCAATTTCCAAGAACAAGGTAAAGTACGTCGGTCTCCTGGCGAGCAAGAAGAGGATCAAGACAGATATGGATGCGCTTGAAGCGAGTGGAGTGGATAAAGAATTTCTTAAGTCTATCCACGCTCCAATCGGAATTGATATCGGTGCAATCGCTCCGTCAGAGATAGCTCTCAGCATCATTACCGAAGTTGTCTCTGTCAGAAGGAAGCAGTAGGATCAAACAAAAAGGTATACGCAGCCCAGGTCTGGTATTTCTATGCCGTCAGTGACCTCCACTTCTGGGCTTTCCAGAAGCCTGTCTCTTGCCCCTGTTATTGTAACTCCAGAAGATTCCTCCCATTCCTAGTTCTGCAATCTCTCTCTTTGAGGGTAATTCTCCCGCCATCAGCTTTGTGAACATAACATCTATCGAGTTAAAATCGCTATATCGTATACCTCCGGCGGATATACCGAACAGAGGCAGCTTCTTCCAAATAGAGACAATGGTCATCGTGGTAGGTTTCATCGGAATTCCGTATGCGATAACTCTTGCACCCAGGTCCCTGATGGTGCTAGGAGTCTTATCCGTCGGGTCCACCGACATCCCTCCGGTTATAATGATTGCATCTACACCTGCAGCCCTTGCATTCTCTATGGCTCTAGTTTCCAGTTCTTGGTTGTCTGGTACGATCTCCCTGTAGGCGATTTTCCACCCGTACCTATCACACTTTTTCTTCACTATCTTGTAGTACTGATCCTTCTTTCTCTTTTCGAAGATTTCGGTACCGGTTATCACGAGTCCGATTCTTGACAGCTTAAATGGAACTACCCTGACCATACCCCGCGAAACGAGCTTGACGATTTCGTCAAATCTCTCTCGATTTAGGCCTAGGGGTACGACATCTATGGCAGCAGTGATCTCCTCCTTACCCACCGCTTCACCGTCGTTCTTGGTGATTAATAATACATCTTGATTGAGATTGAAATTGATGAGCTTCTCACGTTCTACATGTATCAAGCCCGGCATCTTAGAGACCAGAAATGCGATCCCATGCTTTCCCCTGATCACAACCGTACTAGCATCCGAAATTCCCTTTGCGATCTCAGAAGAAATTTCCCACTCATAGACCAGATCACCCCTGTTGTCCTCAGTCCAGACCAGATAGACTCCAGAATCCTTTAGTCGGTCTACGTCCGATTTGGTAATCCTGTGGCCCCGCTCCAGGAGGGTGGATGACTCCATGGGGGTGACAAGAGTTGTGTCATATGCCAGTACCATTCCAACCGCTTCATCCGTTGGGGTCTTCTTCACCAATCGCCATCTTCAATCCCATTATAATAGTTGACTCACGGTTACGACTACAAGATTCTGGCGTAATTTGCTGCCATTAAGAAATCAATTAATGCGCGCTAACGTTTATTAGGCAGACTTATATTAAACTCTTTGAAATGAAAGATAAGTCCGTCGTACTTTCTATTTCGACAGAAAATGGCGCTTTTTTTCTCAAGTCTGATGAGAGCAGAAAGAAGTGGAAAACAGGTAAACGAATGCTTTCTGGTGAAAGCGTAAACAACGTTGCAATTGGCGGAGATGGACGCCTATATGCATCCACTCTTACCGAAGGAGTGTTTTCGTCAGGTGACAAGGGAGAAAAATGGAAACCCTCCAGCAGAGGGCTCCACGTTAGAAAGGTTTGGACCGTAGAGGCTGACTACCATCGGGATGGCGTTCTCTACGTT
>JACWAC010000070.1 GCA_014874235.1 Thermoplasmatales archaeon | reverse complement strand
GGCGATAGATTCGAGATCTATTGTTCGCAAGAGCTCGGGAGTTCAAATCTCCCCCCCGGCGTTTCATTTCGGGAAAAGGAAGTATCCCACGCCACTTCTCCTTAAGAGTTCTCTTAGAAATGAAATAGTTAATACATTAATTATTTATACATTGATTATCATATATTTAACTGTGTACAATTTCAACGGTTCTTACCTTAGGTCTCATGAAACGGTCGAAGCAATAATGAACACATACAAGCTAATATATAGGAAACAGGAAGACATATTGATCAAGGAGGGGTTGACAAGACCACAGTTCCTGGCACTGTGGGCAATCGCAGACAATGGGAGCGCCCCTATGAACAAAATCAGCGAGAAGATGGTGGTCACTCCATCCAACATAACCGGAATTATCGACAGGCTTGAGTCCCACCATCTGCTGAAGCGTGGTGGAAAAGAAGACGATAGACGGAAAACGATAATACAACTCACTGAAAAGGGAACTAAAGTCTTCAAAGATGTTACCGCAAAATATTTCCAGTTCATTGAAAAAGTTCTTACTTCTCTTAATCAGGAAGAGAGAGAAGAACTCGAGAGACTACTGGTCAAACTCACCAGTACAATGAACGAAGTAGAATCATAACGTTAGAGGAAAGAAACATGAAAGTAGTCCTTGTAAGACCTTCGAACCCATCCGGTAGCACGTACCTTACAAAATGGGGGTTCCTACCAGTTCCTCTGGGACTCCTTCAACTTGCGGGTTCTCTACTGATTTTAGAAGATGCAAGCGTTAGGATCATCGATATGGAAGCGGATAAGCAGAAGACAGTGGAAGGTGTGGTGGAAGAATCGCTTAAGTTTGACCCAGATATCGTGGGGATAACCATACACGCAACTGCAGCACATCCTACTTCCGTCGAAATTGCGAAGGGAATAAAAAAAGAGAATCAAAAGGTCTTATTAGTCGCTGGAGGGCATCACGCAACATTCGTTCCCACTCAACTTCTTCGAAGCGGGTTTGATGTAGTGGCCTTGGGCGAGAGCGACGAAACGGTGCGGGAAATTGCCGAAACGTTTGTGCGGGGAGTGGGAATGGAGAACATTCCTGGAATAGTATTCAAGATGGACACGGAAGGCAAGACATTAATCAAGACAAACCCCAGACAACTCATTGAAGATCTTGATTCATTGCCCTTTCCGGCTTACCACCTTATAGATAGGGGTCCTTACATCTTCAAAACGTTCGGTGGGGAGAGCGTTGCTGCCTTGGAGACCACGAGAGGATGCCCTTACGCTTGTGATTTCTGTTCTGTGACTCCCACCTGGGGGAACAAGTGGAGGAACAAATCAAACGACAGGATACTGCGGGAGTTAGAACTTGTAAGGAGATTTGGCTACAAATGGCTCTTTTTCGTGGACGACATTTTCGTTGTATATCCGAACGTAAAACAGAGGATGTCCCTGTTCAATTCCATGATAGATGAGGGGTACGATAAGATGAACTGGTTGGTTCAGATGAGAGCGGACGTCACCGCACGCAATCCCGAGCTTATAGAGAAGGGTGCTGATGCGGGAATGAGGGTTGCCTTTCTGGGAATTGAATCGGGAAGCCAAGAGGTTCTGAACAAACTTCACAAGGGCATCTTGACTTCTCAATCGTTACAAGCGGTTCATGTGTTAAACAAGAATGGCATAATGGTCCTCCTCGGGATGATGCTCGGAGCCCCTTACGAAAAGATCAGGGATATGATTACGACCATCAAGTTTTCCAAAAAGCTTGCAGATACCGGAGCAGACGCAGTTCAATTTACTCTTTACACTCCCCTGCCGGGCACGAGAATATTCGATGATTCCCTCAGGAAGGGAAAGCTGTTTACTCTGGACTGGGGTCGATATGATATATTGACTCCGGTCATGAAAACAACCGTGAATCCCGCGCTTGTCCAGTTGTTTCAATATTATGGAGGTTACTCCTTTTATCTTTCCAAATGGCTTAAGAGCAGATTCAGGATGAAATCAAAGGAAGAAGTGAGAGAGTTCAAAAACGAGCTGATCACCAATGCACAGAAGTTCATCTACGAAATGATGCCTTTTTACCTGAAAGACATCATTCTTCTCCCCAAACAGATCATCAGAACCTTCATTCTATTTGAGCAAGGGAAGAAAATGGGAGACCTATCCGAGGAGGGCGTTGAGGACCTGATTCAGTCCTCCAACCGAATAATATATCTTCAAAAGGATGGGATAAACCCTTATTTCCGGATCAAGGAGGCCGATGGGTAGATGGTGTATCAAAAAGACGATAATGGAAAAGTGGGAGTTCAATTCTATGGGTCAGGGAAGCTCCCTACCTCAGAAGAACTGGAGTCACATCTCCGGAAGCGAGCGGACAACTGGTTGACAGACAGGATAATGGAGAGGATTACGGAACATAGTGAGTTCGAACACCTTCTTGGGATAGTCTCGGGAGAGGAAAAGGCCGAAGATTTAATGGATAGAATAAATGCAAGGATGGTTGAACGTGCAATGAATAAAGCGATGAAATCGCTCAACGTTCAGAACCTGGAGACCCTAAGAGAAGCTCTAAGGGACAGAGCCTTTAGGAAAGAGGCTTCGATCGCGTTGGGTAGCTCTGCAAAGTCCGGGTCGAGGAAACGGTAGAGATTTCTCAATGAGTGCAACCAGCAATAGTCTCAAGTTTCTTTATCCAAGGGAGCGGGACATGGACATTCTAGAAGTTTAAGAATTATAGGAGAACTCA
The DNA here is from genome assembly GCA_014874235.1 of Thermoplasmatales archaeon. GTDB lineage: Archaea > Thermoplasmatota > Thermoplasmata > Thermoplasmatales. The sequence continues at coordinate 3,453 of JACWAC010000070.1, read as the reverse complement.
CTCCAGTTTTTTATTGAATCTTTGACTGCACAATAGGATTGCCCTTAAGCTCTAAGGAAATGATCCACATTGAGCACCTGCGGATTTCTAAGATCAAGATTCTAAGGATACGTAATCAGGTCTTTTGGTGCCCTCCATCTTCCGAAGAAGTAGCCCAATAGGTATCCGAAGATCAGCGAGAGAACTATTCCGTCTGCAATTGAAACTAGGTAATAGTAAGCACCATACTCCACAAGACTAGCGATACCTACCAGAATGCTGAGCACCAGCCACATTATCAGTCCGAAGAATATTCCCTTCTTGACTGGACTCTTGCCGGGAATTTTGTTGTATGCAGCTCCGAAGACTACTCCGAGTATCAGCCCAAGTATGATTCCACCTATAAACGCGCCTATTGCAGCCGCTATAAGTGCCAAGTTGTAGATCGAAGCAGCATTTATGACTATTCCGCTTGCTGTGTAATGGCTGAGTTCCCTGTTTATGACATTCATGATGAATCCTTTGAGTATCGTTTGAGCAAAGATCTCGGTCACCACTGCATTTATTGCACCGTAAATGACTCCTGCAACGGCACCTGCCTTCAGGCCTGTAACTGCATCTGTCATATGGGTCTTAAGCCACCTCACGTTAATTAATTCTTACTGGGGCTCCTTCAAACGGACCTGAAGGAGAGCGCTTTGACGAAAAGGATAAAATAATCGTAAGATGTTTAGAAGCCTCCAGAATGCCACCGTAGCTCAGTCGGAAGAGCAGCTGATTTGTAATCAGCAGGTCGGGGGCTCGATTCCCTCCGGTGGCTCTCCTTCACTGACCTTCTTGTTCTTTTGTATCAAGCTTGTTCAACATCTCTATCCCCATATACCACGAATGCGCTCTTCTACTCCCGATTAGTGATACAAGCACAGACAAGAACAAGATTGAGAGGAAGATGATTATCGACACCCTGGTTGGACCCCCTGGTACAAAGTCTGCTATGAAAGAAAACACGATAGTTATGAATAGAATAGTGACGGACAAGGCCGCGATTGAAAGAGTTTTCACCCTCCTCGATCCTACCGAGAGTTTCATGAGCGACAGTCCTCCAACCACCTGGATGAACATATACGAAAACGATACTATTGCAGCGATCGTGATGAACCCAATAAAATTACCCAGGAAATAATTGGTTCCAATTATGATTGATGCTTCTAGCAAAACAAACACCATCAATAGTTTTGAATTTTCAAGGTTGACTCTCGTTATGATCCTGTCCTTGACCATCCTCCTGATTTCATTGAGCACGGAATTTGAATAGGCAACGCTCAGATTCATAGAACTAAGAATTGCGAGGACCGCAAATAGACTGTATGTCACGACCCCGAATGAAGTCCTTATCGAGCTATTGAGGTAGAATGGATTGGAAGAGTATGCAGAAATGCCATTTACCCCGAGGAATGCCAGTATCGAAAACGCTGAAACGACCAGTAACACTCCCGTGGCCAAGTAAGAATATACAAGAGCCTTTGGCACAGTAGTGCCACTCTTCCTGGTATCCTCCGAGAGATAGACGGGAGACTCCATGCCAGCAAAAGCAAGAACCCCGAAAACGACTCCGCTGAACACAGAATATGCACCGTTCATAGTACTTGGGATTATGTGAAAGGAAAATGTACTTGCATTCTTTAGAAAGAAGGTATCCAGAATTAATATGAAGAGCAGTTCTATGATGCCTGCGACTATTGTGTACTTTATCGATCTTCCTAGCCCCTGAGAGACTATACCAAGCAGCACTAGGAGGAAGACAAGGGGTATAATGTAGCTCAACAATGAAGCAGTTTGTTGACTCAAGGAAAATAGGTGCAGAACGAAGAAGGAAACGAAAAGAGATATGTTTGGTATTACAAGTAGTGCGTAAGCTGCGTAAACAAATGAGGTAGTTATACCAACGCGCTTACCGAGCGTTTTACCAGCGAATAGATAGTATCCTCCGTTGGACTGAAAGTGCTTCGAAAGATTCCATACAACATAAATGGTGGTTAGAGCAGCAAAGAATGAGATCAGCATTACGACTCCCAGATAGGGACCCGAATAGACTGCTATGGCCGAAAAGAGTGCGGCAATATCAAGCATCGGACCGATAGAAGTGAATGACTGCATGAACGATCCAGAAAATGTGACCTTATGCTCCACGTCACCGAGAGATGGGAGAAACTAATATTGTTTTCCTTCTGAAAACAATGGATGTCTTTTCAGCTTTCAACTGCCCTTGATATTTTCTTTAGAAGTTCTTGTCCCTGATCTGTAAGTTCGTAAGACGGGTATGGGACCTTGGAGACCCTTGCTCTTACCAAATTCGCAGACTCAAGAATTCTGATGTTGCGATCTACCTCCTTCCAGTCGGTGTTGGTAATGCTTGCGACTTCGCTCCTCTGCCTTGGAATGCTCAGTGATTCCATGATCGTCAACCGTCTTACGCCACCCCGTCCCTTGAACGTGTTGTATATTTCCCAGTTGTCTCTTCTTCCTGAAATACCTCTTCTCAACAATCTAGCAATATCCTTTCTTCTCTGAGCAAACACCTGATAGGCTGTCAACAGCCAACCAATTGTTGAAAGTGAGAGAAAGACCTGTGCGTATGGATACCTTATGATCAACATTTGAGCAAGACTTCCGGAGATGCTTCCACCGTAAGTAGCGATTGGAGTCGTGTGAAGCGTTTGAGGATAGATAATCGCTATCGTGGCAACTGTGAGAGCAGCCGACAAAATAGCGGTGATTATCGAAAGGGACTTTCTCCAGCCCATGTGTTGAGTAACGAAACTCTGGATTTCAGTCTTTCCACGAGAGTTGTTGCAGTCTTGGAGCACAGTGGTCTCGTTCTGGGAACCGAATAAAGTAAAGGCACGATTGTGACCGTTGCGAGTTCGGGTCGATACCTGACAGGAGCCAAACTCGTTTCGAATCTTGCACACTGTATTCTTGAAATCCAAGTAAAGACTTAAGTATGAACCTTGCTCAGACCGGAATATGAAAATGAATCCAGTGGTGCACTTTGAGATGCCAGCAGATGATAACAAGCGAATGATCACTTTTTATTCAAAGGTCTTCGGCTGGGGGACAAAAGAACTCGGACCAGAGATGGGGAACTTTGTAACTGCAAATACAACGGAATCCGAGAATAATCAAACGAAGAGTCCCGGAACGATAAACGGAGTATTTTATCAGAAAAATGGTGGTGTAGGACAGGTCACAACATTGACCATCCAGGTGGGTGATATCGCTGCTTTTAGAGAAAGTATCGTCAAAGCAGGAGGAAAAATTTCGGGAGAAATAATGGAAATGCCCGGTCTCGGAAGGTTCCTTTCATTTTTCGACACCGAGGGAAACAGAGCCAATCTGATACAGCCGACCCATTAACGTCAGTCTCTTCACCCTCTCAGGCCGCGAAAGACAGAAGAGAATTTATATAGAGTG
>JACWAC010000069.1 GCA_014874235.1 Thermoplasmatales archaeon | reverse complement strand
TGTTCTTAGATACTTCTTCGTAATATTTTATTGTTTCCTCGTCCAGACTGGGTTTAACTTTTCTCATCGCTTTCTCAAAATCGTCCATCGAAACCGTCCTCGTGTTGATATTCTGTCTTACCGCTTCTAGGCCAGCTTCCCTTACCAGATTCTCTATATCAGCCCCTGTATAGTTCTCCGTTTTCTCTGCTATGGTCTCGATGTCAACATCAGATGCTATCGGCATTCTCTTCGTGTGCACTTTGAGTATTTTGAGTCTTGCTTCTTTTGTTGGTGGCCCTATGAAAATGATTCTGTCGAACCTTCCTGCCCTAAGCAAGGCAGGATCTATAATGTCCAACCTGTTGGTAGCTGCTAGGATCACAACTCCTTTCATCGCCTCCATTCCATCCATGCTGGTTAGGAGTTGGTTCACGATTCTGTCCGTCACTCCCGAAGAGGCAAACATACCCCTCCTAGGGGCTATTGCATCAAGCTCGTCTAAGAAGACGATGGTTGGTGCGCTCTGCTTGGCTTTTTTGAAGATTTCCCTAACCGCCTTCTCAGATTCCCCTACCCATTTGCTCATTACCTCAGGTCCCTTGATTGAAATGAAATTGGACTGACTCTCGGTGGCCACAGCTTTTGCAAGCAACGTCTTGCCTGTTCCTGGCGGTCCGAAGAATAGTATTCCCCTTGAAGGTTTGAGTCCCATCCTGTCGAATACTTCTGGACTCTTTACTGGCATCTCGATTGTCTCGATCAGTTCCTTCTTTACGTCCTCAAGGTTTCCAACCTCTTCCCACTTAACGTTTGGAATTTCTATAGTTACCTCCCTCAAAGACGAAGGTTCTATTTCCTTGAGTGCCGTGAAGAAGTCTTCATTGGTGATATGCATCTTCTCGAGTATCTCTGTAGGAATTGGGTTGTCAAGATCAATTTCTGGCAGATATCTCCTCAGTGACTTCATTGCTGCTTCTCTAGAGAGTGCAGCAAGGTCCGCTCCAACGAAACCGTGTGTAAGCGATGCCAGTTCTTCGAGGAGTCTTTCCCTTTCTTCCGGTTTTCCTTCAAATGGCATACCTCTCGAGTGAATCTGAAGAATCTCTTTCCGACCTTTCTTGTCAGGAACTCCAATTTCAATTTCCCTGTCAAATCTTCCAGGTCTCCTGAGTGCTGGGTCCACTGCTTCAAGTCTGTTCGTTGCAGCAATCACAATCACTTGGCCCCTGCTCTTGAGCCCATCCATGAGAGTGAGTAATTGGGCAACGACTCTTCTCTCCAGTTCTCCCTGCGTTTCTTCCCTCTTTGGGGCTATTGAGTCAATTTCATCAATGAAAATGATAGATGGAGATTCCTTTGCTGCTTTTTCGAAAGTTTCCCTCAGTGCCTTTTCGCTTTCCCCATAGAACTTGTTGATGATTTCGGGACCATTTATTGAATAGAACCTTGCGCCAGATTCATTTGCGACTGCCTTCGCTATCAGCGTTTTGCCGGTTCCGGGGGGACCAAATAGAATAACACCTTTCGGCGGATCTATTCCCAGTCTTTCGAAGAGTTCGGGATGCTTCAAAGGAAGCTCGATCATTTCCCTGACCTTTCTCAGTTCTTCCCCCAGGCCACCGATATCTTCGTAGGTTATCTTCTCCCCTTCTTCTTCTGCAGTTATGGCCTCCTCTCGCATCTCGATCATGGTCTCTTCTGTGACCATGAAGATGCCCTTGCCGCCGCCTACCTTGGCTACCTTGAAGGAAACGCCTCCCTTGCTTGTAAGTGCCAGTCCTTGAACAGAAATGATGTCGCCCTCTACGATAGGCCTCCTGAGTAGTGATCTCCTGACATAGTCCTCGATACCAGGAGCAAATCTAATTCTCTGATTCTCCGCGATGATTGGGGCAAGTACCATGGTCTCCGCAGGTTTAACATCCGCTCTCGAAACCTTGATCTTGTCTCCCACTCTGACTCCCGAATTTTGTCTAACCAATGGGTCAATCCTAATTATGCCCCTATTCTCTTCTTCCTCACTCAACCTAAAGACTCTTGCAGCTGTAACCTTCTTTCCTTCGATCTTGATAATCTCACCGATAGAAACGCCCAATGCCTCTCTGGTAGCTTGATCTATTCTTGCTCTGATAAGCCCGACATCTTCCTGGAGGGCTTCCCAGACTACCAAATTTATGTACTCAACCATAATTTCACTACCTCGTTATTTAACCTACATATATAATCATTTCTTTAAGGTTTGGGTGTTTCAAGATTTAACTTTTCCTAACGTCCAATGGACCCACTCACGAAAATCCAGGGCCAGAAACAATATGGCACCAACCCACAAATGTAAATTAAACAATGTGACAATTGTCGGACAATTCTGAAAACAGTTATAATGTTATACTTCATTGATTTTCAATGGTCTCTATTTGACCTATGTGTTTGCCTCTAAAATGAGTCAGCAAAATATATATATAGCGTCATACATATAGATGACAGAGGTAATTGATATGCCCATGAAATCAATCATAAAAAGTGCTCTCGGAGACGAGGGAAATTCAATGAGCGATCCTCAAAGTACCGGACCCGGTGTTATTGGTATTCAAGGTCCAAGATCTCCTCTTGCGTCCCCCGACGACGAAGAGCTTGCAAAGATTGTTGAGCAGCTAAAGGTTGGAATAAAGATCGTTGGTTGCGGCGGGGGAGGAAGTAACACAATCAACAGGTGCATGGAAGAGGGTGTTTTTGGAGCTGAAATGGTCGCTGCAAACACCGATGCGAAGCATCTCCTAACGATAAAGGCCCATAGAAAAGTGCTGCTAGGTAAGAGAATCACAAGAGGTCTCGGGGCAGGCGCACTTCCACAAGTTGGAGAGGAGGCCGCCAGGGAAGCAGAGGACGATCTTCTTAACGCACTGGGAAGAGTGGACATTGCGTTTATTACTGCAGGAATGGGAGGAGGGACTGGAACTGGTTCTGCCCCCATAGTAGCAGACATTGCCAAGAGACAAAAATCTCTTGTGATCAGCGTAGTTACTCTTCCGTTTTCGTCAGAGGGAAGAGTCAGGATGGAGAATGCCCTGTTTGGTCTAGAAAAAATAAGAAGAAACTCAGATACAACGATAGTGATCCCGAACGATAAGCTGCTACAGCTTGTTCCAAGACTGCCACTTGACCAAGCGTTCAAGGTCGCAGACGGAATATTAATGGAAGCCCTAAAGGGACTGACTGAGATTATCACCAAGCCCGGCTTGGTAAATCTGGATTATGCTGACATAAAGACCATCATGGCTGGAGGGGGAGTAGCTATGATCGGTATAGGAGAGTCAGAAGCATCGGGCCAAAACAAGATAGAACAGGCAGTTCAGGAAGCAATCTCCTCTCCGTTGATTGAGGCGGATATTTCAGAAGCAAAGGGTGCTCTTATAAGGGTAGTAGGAGACGATCAGATGTCTGTCTCAGAAGCAGAGGGTGCTGTGAGACTCGTTCAACAGAAGGTCAGCCCCAATGCGAGAATAATATGGGGAGCGTCCATCGATCCAACTCTCAAGGGAGCAATCAGAGTGCTTGTCGTTCTCACAGGAGTCAAGTCTCCGTATATGCTGGGTGCAAAGGGTGAGCTTAGCGCGATTGCAAAGGCAGCAGGAGCAAAAGGACTGGATTGGAACTTGGATTCTATCTGAAGTAATATCGTGAAATCAATTATAATGGCCGGTGGCCTGGGGACGAGGCTTAGGCCAATCACCGACAACATTCCCAAATCGCTCATTCCGGTAGCTGGCAAGCCGGTGGTCTTTTATCTCATCGAATCACTAAGCAAAGTCTCTAATGACTTTATTCTGACCGTCAGCTACAGGTACGAGAAGGTTATAGATCTTTTCTCCGGGAAGGAAGCCAGGGGGAAGAGCATCGTTTTTTCCGTAGAAAAAGAGCCACTTGGAACGGCGGGCGGACTGAAGAAGGTCGAGAAGTTCATTGAAGAGACATTCATAGTTGGAAACGCTGACACAATATTTCAGCAGGACGTTCGTGGCTTAGTCGATTTCCACAAGAAGAACAAAAACACCGTGACTCTGGGTCTCACTCAAGTGGATGACCCATCTGAGTTTGGAGTAGCCAAAGTCACCAATGGTCGGATTGTACAATTCCAGGAAAAACCCAAGGTTAACGCCATCTCAAACCTCGCGAATGTAGGAGTCTATGTGATGGAACCAGAGGTCTTCGACTACATAGAAAAGGGAAAACAGGTCGACGTAGCAAAGGAAGTTCTCCCTTCTCTGCAGAGGGACGGCAAGAGAATTGGGGGATTCAGGATGAAAGGGACCTGGATTGACATTGGCAGACCGCGGGATCTCATCAGAGCGAATATTTTCGTGTCCGAGAAATCAAAATACAAAATTAATGGATCAAGGCTTTCAGGTAAAATTTATCTCGGAAAGCACGTCAAGATAGGAAAGAACTGCGTACTGGAGGATGTTGCAGTGTATGATGGGACGGTCATTGAGGACAATGTACAGATAAAGAATTCTGTGGTGTATGACGGTTCGACAATCGGAAGCGGAAGTAAGATTGAGGATTCAATCTTGTCCTTCGGTTCGGTGCTTGGCGAGGGCGTGTTGATCTCAGATTCCGTAATTGGGGGCGGTCTACTCCTCAGAAAGGGGGGGAAAATAGAGGGGACTGTAGTGTCACTTGGAGAGGACAAACCAGGCGATTATTAGAATCAACATTATTATCGCAAGCACCGCCAGTACCTTGCCACTTATTCCTTTACCGAACACGATCGGAATAGGTCCGATCATCACTATTCCGCCGAATTTTGTATTTCCTTTCTCCAGGTGTTCGTCCGCTCTTTGATATGAAAATTCTGAATATTCGTTGGATTTGCTCTTTCTAAATCCGAAGAATGGATATAGCAACGGTATGATGAAAAACAGGAGAGGAGCAAAAGCAATTGGCGATGTGGAAACGAAGACTGGTATGAATAGAACGAGATATAGCTTAACGTAACCAAAATATACAAGCAGTGCTTCTGATCCTATGAAAAGGACCAATGCACTTACAAACGGGGTTGTTCCCCTCATTCTTATCTCCCATCAAAAACTAATCTCGGCATTATAGCTTTTCACCATGCACTCCTCAAGCGGTGAAAAAGTGGCGCGATAAATAAACCTAAAGGAATCCTGCCTTTTGAAGTATCAGGATATCCTCGGTTGAAAGAGAAACGCCAGTTTTGAACTTCTCGTAAATCTCTTCCGCTTTTGCCTTTGCCTCGCTCTCTCTTCCCTTTCTTTTTTCCTTGGACTGCCTCTGTTTGAGTGCGAGTATGAGTTTCTCGTATTCCCGGATGGTATTGAATAGCTCATCCAGTTTTTGATTTTCCTTGAAAAGTTCTGCCTGTACCTGCAGATACTTTTCGTGTATCTCATCTGCTTTTCCCTTTGTCTCTATCATCTCTTCGTATATCTTGTTCTGGCTGTCCCTGAGCGTGATTACTTCCTTAACAGTGACTTGAAACTCATCCTGTGTCTTCTTAATCTCGTCCTTGTTTGTCTTGATTTCCCCATCCAGCTTCTTGTACGACTTATCATCCAGGGCGATTCTCTCGGACTCTTTCTCATAATCCTTCACGGTCTTGTCCATTCCCCTGATTCTCTTAACTATCTCTTCTTCCTCTTTCTTGTTGTAAACTCCCGTCATCTGCCTCCTGATAAGGTCGTCTCTCTCTTTCTTCATCTTTCTGACATCAACCTGTTTCCCCTTGTCTCTCAGGATGGAGGAACGGAGCGACCTCCGCTCGTTGATTTCCTTCCTGAATTCCGAAGAAAGCTTGTCCTTTTTTGCCTTTAGGTCTGCCGCCTTATTTGACAGTTCGTCCTTGGAACTCTTCATTTCTCTTAACGATTTTATGAGCTCCTTGACTTTATTGTTGAGAACGTCTCGCTCGTCCGCATATCTGTCCATTTCCTCGCGAAGATCGTCCCTTCGAATTCGACTTTCATCGAGATCCTTCTTAATTGCCAATCTCTTATTCTCTAATTCCGTAAGCGAATCAATCATCATAACTCTCAGGCGAGGCTTATTTGTTTCGAAAATTTAACTTTTGTGCGAAGTTTTGGTCCTCAAAATCGACGTTGAAGCTAATATTATGGCTGTTTAATCGACCTCAATTTCGAACCTTTGATTTTTTCCGAATCTTCTCACGTCAGTTTTATTGATCCATGAACGACTCCCTTCAGACCTGTC
>JACWAC010000068.1 GCA_014874235.1 Thermoplasmatales archaeon | reverse complement strand
GAAAACTACACCGAGAAACCGCACAATTTTAAGGTGGTGCTGAAAGGGGAAGGGGCATTCACCGAGAGCGTCAAAAATCTCAAGCCCTTCCAGAAGGTTAAACTCAATTTTTCCAAGGAGATCGTGAGTTCCACGGAAATATACGTCGACCTTCCCGAACCAATCCTCCTTGGAGCATATACGCTTCCGAAGGTGTTTAGCGATGAATGAAAAACTAGAGACGATTGCAAGACAGATTTATCTCGAGATGAAGGAGGGGAAAATCCCCAAGGTTGAATTGAAGTCCAGGAGCAAGGAGAACATTCTCTTCGACCCCAAGACGGCCGTATGGAAATACGGAAACAACACTGTTAAGAGATTCGCCTCAAAGGCGAGTTCTGCAAAGAGCATTCTGAAAATGCTTTACATCATCGACTTCGTGGATGAGATGGGTATTGGCCTCAAGTCGTCCACCCTGAGAGAGATGTACTACATTTCTGAAGGATGGAACCTAGGGAAGTTCGAGAGCCAAGACGAATCAAACCTCATGGTCGAAGACCTTGAAGTGATGACAAATTACCTCAGGGAAGAGATGAGGCTCCGACCGGAAGAGAGCGGGGCATCAGTAATAGGCAATCTCACTATTTCGGAACTCAACAGGAAGGGGGAGAAGAAGAGACTGAACTGCAGAGACGATGTGGGAGACGCCGGCTATACCATACCATACAACGTAGAGAAGGAAAAGGTGGAGTTGATTTCGAGTGATGTGGATTTCGTTCTCGCGATTGAAACGGGTGGTATGTTCGACAGGCTCGTCGAAAACAGGTTTGATGACAAGATGCGTTCCCTCCTGGTTCACATGAAGGGACAGCCGTCGCGATCTACAAGAAGACTCCTGAACAGACTGAACAAGGAGATGGGTATCCCCATAGTGGTGTTTACAGATGGAGATCCGTGGAGCTTCAGGATATTTGCTTCAGTTGCTTATGGCGCCATAAAGACTGCTCACATTTCGGATACTCTTGCGACCCCTACCTCGGAATTCATTGGCATTACAGCAAGCGATATCCAGAGATACGAACTGCCGACAGACAAGCTGACGGAAAAAGATGTGGAAGCACTGAAGGCAGAACTTGTAGATCCCAGATTCAACATCCCGTTCTGGAAAGGAGAAATTGAAACGATGTTAAAAATGGGAAAGAAGGCAGAACAACAGGCACTTGCCAAGTACGGATTGGACTTCGTTACAGACAAATACTTACCGGACAAACTGAAAGAAAACGACATAGTATGAACAAGAGATTCTTAATCCTGTCCCTCGCTTCCATGGCAGGTTTTCTTGCAATTGGCGACAGGTACGTCATCTCAACACTCTACAAACAGCTTATTTCAAATTACGATCTCAGTTCATATGTTGTCTTTTCTATCCTATTCTCGTCTTTCTATCTTGGCTACACAATATTTCAGATGCCGGGTGGAAGAATCGCCCAGAGGTATGGCCCGTCGAGAATAATAGGTGTTTCTCTCATATCATGGTCCTTTCTATTCTTTCTACTCCCCCTTACAAAGTCCTTTGTTTTGGCCGTTCTGATCGCATTCGTTATGGGACTAGCCCAGGGTCCGGTTTTCCCCTCAATAATCTTCCTAGTCAGGCTCTTCTACGAGGACAGGCGGTACACAAGAGCTTCAGGGATAGTTTCGGCAGTGGCAGATTTATCTCCTGCCATAATACCATTTGTCTCAATATCGTTCTATTTTTCACGACTGGGTTTGCCCCTCCCGTTCTCATTCTTCGCCATAATTGGCATAATTACAGGTGCCGCAATAATTTTGATGAAGTCCGATTACAAGGGATCCAGTGCAAAGGGAAACTGGCGATCCTTTCTTGAAAGGCGGTATCTCATATTTGGCCTCTCCTTCTTCGTCTATGATTACTTTTTCTACATGATCTTCACGTGGTACCCTCACTTTCTGAGCGAAAAGTTCTCAATCTCGGCCAATAACCCGATTTATGGTACACTTCCCTGGATTTTCATGGCCATGGGTTCGGTGATTTTCGGTCTTTTCATGGACAGACTAAATCGGGATGCGTTGGTCTCTGAAGTTTCATACATCATAATAGCAGTATCCCTTATCGGAATGGCCCTATCCAGAAGCTCACTGATCTTCCTTCTCTTTACGGTGATAGCGCTATTGTTCCTTGACGGTCCCTTGCTCGCATCTTGGCGTCTCTCTACGAGGATGGCTGGGCATAACAGCTCCTCTTTTGTTGGAGGATGGATGAACTTCTGGGGTAATTTGGGAGGAATTGCCGCTCCAGTGATAATCGCTTCTCTTGATTACACTTATGGCCTGTCAAATACCTTTCTATTCACAGTTTCTGTGCCCATCCTGGGGCTGGTATGTTGGATTGTAATGTCCAGGTGGGGAACAAATGAGAAATGATGCAGTAAGTGTCATCTCCAGAAAACTTGGAATTTCCAAGGGGCAGTTCCATCAAAATTATGAGGCAATTGGCAGATCAATTATCATTAGGGAAGAGGAAGAGTTCAGCAACGATGAAGGGTCATTCTCACGGTTGATGCTTTCATCTTTCAAGTTGTGGGCAGTGTACAGATATACCGGCATAAGAGGCAATCGACGTGTTCCCTCGATCAAGCTTGTCTCTGGAATTCACACCGAAGTTGTTCAGAGGGAAGATGGGATTCTTTACATGATGGACCCTCAAAAAGTAATGTTCTCAAAGGGCAACAAGAAAGAGCGGCATATACTCACTGAAGAGGCAGACAAGGAAGAGACCGTGCTCGACATGTTCGCAGGAATTGGATACTTCTCAATCCCCATGTCCTTCAAAGTCAAGAGGGTCTACTCCTGTGAAATTAACCCTGATTCATTTCATTACCTGATAATGAACAAGAAGTTGAACGGTGCGAGGGCCCTTGTACCGATATTTGGCGATTCCTCTAGACTTGAGATGAGGGATTTTGCAAATAGAATCATAATGGGCCACTTTGAATCGGATCGGTATCTTCAGAGAGCTCTGACATACCTGAAGAAGAGAGGAAAGATACATCTTCATAGGCTTTCAAAGAGGGACGAGTATAGAGACATCTTAGAGGAATATGAGAGTTATCCATTTGTCAGCAAAGTGAAAATAAGGAAGGTCAAGAGTTATTCTCCCTCTCACGATCACATTGTTTTGGACCTCGACGTGATAAAGAACTAATATCTGTTATCATTTCAAATTATGGCCGGAGTTTCAGAGTTGATTAGAAAGCAGGAGAATTTCAGGAGAAACGTCCTTGCGCTTCAACCATCCGAAAACACGATACCTAGGAAAGCTTTGAGAGCACTTTCGTCGGATTTTGAACAGAGGTATTCGCTAGTCATTGATTCCATTTTCAGGGATCAGAAGATACACAACGCATACGCAGGGACAAAACACTCTGAAGCACTCGTTGATGAAGTTGAACGACTTGCGAGGAAGGCGTTTAAGTCAGACTTCGCTGACGTACGACCCATAGCTGGCCATCTTGCTGCGATGCAGGTACTGGGCAGTCTTCTCAAGAAGGGAGAGAAATTCCTCTACGTTCCAATGTCCAAAGGAGGTTATGACGGATATACCCCGCCATTTCTTCCTGCTCTGCTGGGAATAGAGGGAAGAGAGATTCCAATGAACGGCTGGAAAATCGATTATGAAAGGCTATCAAAGGTCAAGGGATATTTCAGGGCCGTTATACTCGGAGCAAGCCTCTTCCTTCATCCATACGATATGAAGAGAATCAAAGAGTTATTTCCAGATTCCCTGATTTTGTACGATGCGTCCCATGCTCTTGGTCTGCTTGCCACTGGAACCTTCCAGAAGGATTTCAATGAGGCAGACGTGATCTATGGTAGTACTCACAAGAATTTCCCTGGACCACAGGGTGGACTGATAGTGGGGAAGAAGGATGTGGAGCAATCAGTCAAGAGCAACCCGATCTGGAACTACTATGACAATTTCCATCTTTCGAGAATATCAGCACTGGGAATTTCTCTGGAATACCTTTCAAAGAGCAACTACGGCAAGAAGTGTCTTGAGAACAGAAAGCATCTTGTCGAATCTCTTACCGACAGAAGAGTCAGGCTTGCGAACAGACCAGAGGTATCGGAGAGTGCAATGTTTCTCCTCGATTACGAAAATATGCCCGAAATATCAAAGAAACTTGAGAGTGCCAATATTCTTGTGGACAGCATTGGAAGAGTTGGTACAAATGAAATCACCATGAGAGGCCTGGGACCCAAACACATGGACATTGTTGGAGAGGCGCTTGAGGAAGGACTGAAATCCAAGGCTACACAAGCCAAGAGAGTGGTCAAGAGGCTGCTAGACTCGATGATTTGGCCATAATTCCTTTTAGAAACAATGGAAACAGTATCGTTGCCTCAGCCTTGTATATTCTATTATCTGTGTCCCTAATTATAGTGGTAAAAAATGGTAATAGGTTTAAGCAATTTCTGAGGGTACGGAAACCGCAAAATCGTTAATTTTCGAAGTCATATACTTGTTCAGCGGATGGTCAATCTCTTGGAAGATGTTGTTAGCATTGCACTTCCCATTCTCTAGAAACAAGCACTGAGTATATACCTCACCTATCCTGAATACCACATCCTTCCAATTGTTCTTTACCCCCAAGACCAGAGCGTTCTGGAATAGCGTCTCTAGAACTTTCTCGATTACCTTCTCTCCTTCTTTGGAATTGACATCCTATATCCGCCCTCGAACCCACGAATATCAGAAAGAAAATGAACACAAATTTTATGAATGGAGTATGCCTATGCAGGCGAGAAGCAGATTTTGAGATGTTGCGTAAGAAAAGGATGATCGGTACCGCCAAGTTTATAGCTTGGATTGGTCACATTCGAAAGGGCAGTCAGGTTACAACTGAGTTTAAGAGGCTAAACTATGACAAGATAAGAAAGGAGTATGCCAGCGTTGCTATGATTTTTCTGATAGCTGCATCCCTATTTGTTGCTCCCTCATATGGGGCTTCGGGAACTCCCTCCTGGGAATTCAAGGGGGCATATGTGAATTACACCTACGACTACTCCGTTTCTTCCTTAAACAACTCATCTAATGTCACCAATTGGAGAAACCTTACGGGATATGAATTGTCAAAGATCACTTCCGTAGAGAATGGGAACTATACCTATTCCAACATTCTGTATCCCGTTGAGAACTCGTCTCTGGGCATCAATGAGTTTAATGCCACCTTTTACAGAAACTCCAGTTTCCTTGTTCTGGAAAGCACTTTAAAAAGTAAACCATTCAAGTATGATAACCCCGACATAATGCCTGCAGTAAACGCTTCAATCCTAAGGGACCTTATTGCAAACAACTCAACACTCTATTTCGTCGGGGGACCGATCAACATTCCCTTGAAAGTGTCACAGACCAAGTACGATTACAGAGGGACGGAGATAGAGGCTATCAAGTGCTTCGTTACAGTCAACGCTACTAGTTCCAACGGCTCTACGCAGCAATTATACCAGGCAGCCTACGTCTCTTCAACGAGCGGCATTGAATTGGGTTTTATCTATAATGCGTCAGTCCGTGCACCGATCACCGGAAGGGCGACACAAACTTCTTACTTTGCCATGGAACTAAACTCCACCAACATTCCGGTAGGGAACACTTACTGGAAAACCCACTCAATTCTGCTGTTATCTCTGATAGTGGCGATAGTTGCCGTTATAGCAATAGTGTCAGCGCTGGTGCTTCAAAGGAAAAGGAGAGCAAACAACAATAACTAACACCGACCAGATGGAGGTCTCTGTGAATTGATGCCATTTCTCTTCACCGCTTATCAATCCTTAAATTTGAAGGATGATTGATAGGTTGTAAAAATGACAGATCCATCCAGATTAGAAAATGGCGCCCCAGTGGAACTTGGGAGGAACCCCGGACATCCCACTGCAGACGATCTTCAAAAGAAATCTTGAAGGAAATCGGAATGGGATAAGTTATGCACTGACGGGTGAATGATTTCATCGAAATGAAGAATGACTGTATGAGACTGAAAGTGTAGGTTTACACAAGAGTACTTGGCCCATGAATGAGGAGCCGAGCCTAAAGTAACGTCAGAGGAAACAGATGACTAGGCAGTCAGTGGTAATCCTTCGAGAGATTTCTGCAGGAAATATTAACATTGGTAGACTTGACCAGCAACAAGGTCGATTTTGATTCCCGCATTTGGCGCATAAAG
>JACWAC010000067.1 GCA_014874235.1 Thermoplasmatales archaeon | reverse complement strand
TTTCACTCTCAGGCACTCTCCTGAAGTTGTTCTGCATCCTTACACACTTTATCTTTCCCTCATTATCCCATCTTCTCAGGGTGGTCGGATGAATCCGCAGTATATCACAGGCATTCCTCAGCGTATATAGTTTTTGCATAACTTAAAATGGGATTGCATATCTTTATTTAACTTTTGCCTTTAACTGTCAGTTCCCTTCAAAACTGAATGGAGTAACCTCTGCGATAAGTATAGAAAATAAGCTCCGACAACGGCGAGAACAATTGCTATCCAGAAGGGACGATAGTATGGCTAGAGCGACCATAGCCCCAGTGACGAGAACAACCATACGCCAGCGGCAGACAAGAATATTCCTACGACTGTCTTGATGTTGTTGTGTCAAAATTCCTGTGAAACCATGCAAATCAATTCCCTATGGTATTCTCCATTTTGTCCCGGTGCTTTGGCTTTTCAACGATACAGTGTTGACAATTCTTTTGCTATAGTTCTCTCATACTGGGTACGTGACGAAAATATGGCTCGGCCTCTTTGACATTTCTTACGTGCAATTCAAAAGGAAAACCAATATCTTCTCCGTCGAGTCTAGTTAGTAGAGAGTTTTTGTCTTTTTCGGTAACTATGAGAATGTCAATATCACTCGCCATATTGAAATCCCCTTCTGCAACAGACCCAAATAAATACACTTTGGAGTTTTCATCCTCTGCCAAAGTTGCCTTCTTAATCCGTTCCAAGTAAGAATCTAGGTGATCGAAGGCCCTTTTTCTCTTCTTTGCTAAATCAACGAACATCTCTCAGATCCTCTCTTAGTTTCTTTATAAGTCCAATCATCTGATCAACTTCATTTTCTGAAGTACTAACGAAAAAGTATCTAGCAGTTATGTAAGCATCTTGAATTGCCTTGAGCCCGAGAGTCTCCTCCTTGAGATATTTGTTGATCTTTTTTGAATACTTGGAACCGCCGATGCGTGCAAGCGTTCGTAAGAGCTCTTTGATATCGTGAGTGTGTGGAAAGTCTCCAGCTGACTTTAGCAGCAATGCCTTGAGGAATAATTCAAGAGATTGATTTGCGTTGAAGGAACTTATGTCGAGAAAACCTTCTTTTAGAGAGCTTTCAGCTGTTAATAAGAATCTTTCTGATCTGCCGATCATATTTTCGTATTCATCCTTCGCACTCATGTTATTATCAAGTAGATAGTCGCAGTAAATAAATACTATTTTGTCTTCGAATCATTTAACTTGTATACACCTTGTACCTTGTTCTTAGATCCGATAGTCAACCAAGTCGTCCTCTTGTTCGATAAAATTCTCTTCTACGTCTTTGTCCAGCATGTGCCCTCCCTTATTTTTCTTGGTTTCCAGATAAAACGAATTGTGCTCGTTGGGAGGGATTATCAGAGGAATTCTGCCAGTTATTTTTACGCCGTGAAATTTCAGATCTTCTATTTTGAGAGGGTTGTTTGACATGAGGCGTATGGACTTGACGTGTAGCGACTTTAACATGTGAGCTGCAATTGCATAGTCTCGCTCATCTTCTCTGAATCCAAGTGCCTTGTTTGCCTCAAAAGTATCGTACCCGCTGTCCTGGAGTTGATATGCTCTGATCTTGTTTGCAAAACCTATACCCCTTCCTTCCTGCCTCAGGTAGAGCAGTACTCCATATTCCATTTCACCTAACATCTTCATTGAAGACTCTAGCTGGTCTCTGCAGTCACATCTGAGTGAGCCGAGTGCATCCCCTGTAAGGCATTCAGAATGGATCCTAACAGGAACATTTTCTTTCTCATAGATATCGCCATGGACAATTGCGGCGTGATCTTTTTTATCGAAATCATTCTGAAAAGCGACTACCTGGAACTTTCCAAAACGTGAGGGTAGACCGGCTATTGCAGTAATCTTTACACAAGACTCCATTGCCCCCGGGCACGAATGATGCAGGTTTTCCTCTATTAGATGATTTATTTCTCGTTTATCTATTGACATTCTTTGCCACCATTTGTTAAGCACGAAGTCATTCATGCAATAAAAAAGGTACAGCAGTGTTCAATTTTTGAATTAAATGGATATTATATATGAAATAATTAAAGTTAATTTACAGTAGTAATATTGTAATCAGATTTCGTTAAATAATAGATACGACCATTCCAAATCATCTAAAACTTCCCAAGTCTTCGCTTCTTCTTAGTGATCATGTTTGAGGGTCTTTCAGAACAATTTGAGTCTCATCTCATTTGTTTGTTGGAATCCAAATTTTTCATACACCGACTTTCCCTTATCGGAGGCATGCAGGGAAATCCTGTCATACCCATTTTCAAGACTCCATTTTATAGCTTCCTTTACTATCAATGAGGCAACACCCTTGTGTCGATATTCTGGGATCGTGAACATTGATAAGAGATAAGGGTAGAACACCTTTGTTGTGCTTGCTCTCGGCTGATCCTCTTTAATCAAGACACAACCAGACCCAGCAACCACTCCTGCCTCGCTTTTAACGATGAGAGCGATCATATTTCGACTTGACAACTTTTCTTTGATCCAATTCCTAGTGAGTTCCCTATGTCCTTCAATCCTTTCTATTAGGTCAGGGTGGATGTCCTTCCACATTAAGATTCTGTGCTCTGTTAGAAGGTCTAGCTCGTTTATAGAACCAAATGATACCCTGAACTCCGCCATATGTTTATCCCTCTTCACATCTAAGTTTAAAAATATTTCATCTGTCGCCCTGTCAAATCTATATAGCATTCTTAGTTCTAGAACGCTCATGATATAGTAAGTAAAATATCGTGACCGAATGAATCAAATTAACTATGTCCCGAATTTAATATTTAACATAAAGAAATATTAATGAAATCCGACGTTTTCAATTCGTTCATTGAGTCAAGTTTATAAGAGCTTAGCACAGTTTCCTTCGATCGAAAGCGCGAAATTATAGTGTTCCCCAGATTTCGTCACTGTAGTCCCTTGAGAGGATCAAATCAACAGGGACATTAGCTCTTGTGTAATACGTGAAGGATTCTGAAATGTGTCGCATTGCGTCGTACTTCTGAATAAAAACTATGATTTTTAGGTTGTTGCCATCCTTCTTGAAGAATACGTTGAACCTCTTGAGCCCAACAGAGTTGAAAGCGTTGGTGAGTATTGTAAGTATCTCAGCTCCCATTGCTTCCATTGAAATTTCATACAGGTCAGTATCCTTAGAAATAGGCTTGGCCTCCGTTTTCCAGTTCCTCTCCCCGTAAAAAATTGTCTTTCTGTTATCGAAATTTGATAAAATGGCAGTTGATTCAGCTATTGCTCCCTTATCAAATAGAGATTTCGCCACTTTCCCCTTTATGAGCGAATAAGGGATCGAGTATTCCAATACGCACAGGGGAAATTTCTTGTTCTTGATTTCCAGACGAGTTATGAATCCTATAGACGGTTGAATGTACATTTCTGTGACGACATGGTTCAGATTCGAACTCTTTGAGAAAACCCTGGACAGGTGTGACAAGGCCGTGTGATGGAATCTGAACCGAACAGTTAGTCGACCTTTCTCCACAGTAATATCGAGAGAGGACGTAGACTCAACCTCGTCTAGTGAGGTCAAGAGCTCATAAATGGAATCTTCTATGGGTACGTTTGCAATAATGTAACCTTCATTTTCAGTAGTTGATGTCAAGAACTTTACTGGGCTGGTCCCTGATTCCGAATTTTCCTTAGGTACATAGACGGAAAGGACTCTTTCATTTCCTTTAGACTCTAAGAAAGCTTGAAAGGGGTATCCAGTGACTTTGGACAGAGCGAATACCCGATCATCTTTGCCAAATACAATTTTACATTCTGTGTCGAGCCTCTTATCGATCTCGGTTAGAAGCATCCCGAGTCAATGTCTCGGTGAAATTAATACTTAACTGATTTCTAGTTATACAGCTTTTCAAGAACAGTTAATTAGGTTGAATGTTATGTTCCCCCAAATGCTCTACGACATAGATAAGAGGCTCGATATGAGCTTGCACTTCTCAACTCCAATCACTAGTTTCGTGCTTTCCACCATAGTCAAAGAGAGTCCTGTACCTATCAATATCTACAGCCACAACAAAGAATTGTATGCGACATTCTTTCTGAGCCAAATCTCCGTGAGCAATCGAGTGATGTTCGAGGCTCTGAATCCCATCTTAATGGGAGATACGGTAGTGATTACCGAAAAAATAGACAATCCTGTTTTTAGAACCTTAAGTGATAACATAGAAATGGTAACTACCCTCACCGATGGAGAGTTATACTCAAAGGGGAAAAGCCTCTACGTTAGTTTTAGGTTCCATTCATCTCAACTGAAGGAAGCAACCAATCTCTTGAAAGCGATGGTTTCTCTCGACTATGAAGTAGGTGATATAGGTTTACACGCTTCGGGTGGGATTATAAAGGTCTTGGACGAGATTGATAAAAGGATTCCGCTCTCGGTTGTAACGTTCTCGTTCAGTAAACCTAGTGAAAAGAAATTCATTCTGGAATGGAAATTTCTCCACAGAGATACATCCGACTCTATTATGTATGGGTTAGATGGTGATGAAACTGTCGAAAAATACAGTATGCTGGAGGAACCTACATTATCGTTCCTAGAGTCAATAGGTAAGGATCACATCCCACTAGCCTCTTATCTCGAGTTCCATGGACTAGAAAGAGTTCAGTCGGTAACTTATGTTCCAAGTTTTTTGGTAAAATCTCTGCTAGTTCGGCTCTTTGGTACTACAGAAAGATTAAAGGATTTCAAGATAGAAAGCATAACAAATTACAGCTACACAAAAGAACAAGTGGATAGGATACCGGAAGCTACACACAGTACTAATGTTCAGTAACTAAGACTAAAATATCTCACCTGTAGCGTCATCGGGTCAATTTAATTTTCTTTAAATAGAGAATGTTTTCATTTCAAAGAGTCCATTTTAATAAGAGAAAGGTATAAATGCGCTTCGCCCATACGTAAAATGTAATGGGGGCTGATTCCATTAACGTTGATAGAGTGGCTGAACAGTTCGAACTAGACAAAGAATTCACCTGGGGAAGCAATGTAAAATTGACTGGTAAATCTGGGGCAGTACACAAGTTCGACCTTGTTGTGACCTCCAAGAAGGACGAAAACGTTAAGGTGGCAGTTCTACATGGCATATCAGACGATCTTGTTAGTGACATAATGAAATTCAATGCCATTTCAAGTGACTGCGGAATCTCTTTGAAAGCGCTTGTAATCGACAAGGATCTAGATGATACCGAAATTAATCTTACTCATATGTACAACATTGTAACTATTGATCAGAGACAGGGCATCAGGACGAAATCCGACATATTTGGGGTCAAAGAATTCGACGAGTCCCTTGGCGGAGCGATGAGAAAGGGGAATGTCTATATGGTCTCTGGTAAGACTGGTGTTGGGAAGACAACTACTGCTACCCAATTCCTCGTCCAGGGTGCTAGAATGGGAGAAAGAGGAGCAATTATTTTAACCGATACTAGGGGAGCGGAATATATAGCTAATGCAAAGACTTTCAGTTTTGGGTTCGAAGAATATTATAAGGAAGGGACTATAGAAGTTATAGAGCTTTCGGATAAGATCAGGGAGCTAAAGGAAGATGTACTCGAAAGTTTGAAAACAAGAAGCAGGTACATCGACAAGCTTACCGGAGAAATCAACAGAATTGTCGTTGAGTCAAACATCACACGACTGGTCATAGACCCGTTAACGCCTATGATAGTAGAAAATGACGATTTCGTGAATCAATTTATTATGGCCCTAGCTGTCCCGCACACTTACATGCTCGTAACGAGTCCCGTGATGAAGAGCGACGTAAGCATGTTCGGTATCGAAGAGTACTTTGTGTCAGGAATAATAAAACTGGAAATGGAAGATGCATCTTCGGGCATCAGAAAGGCCTCAATAGTCAAGATGCGTGGCGGTTCTTTCAGTCCCTACCCTTTCTTTTTCAAGATAACGACGAAAGGCATAGTATCTTCTCAGACTGAGAAAGATTCAAGGGCTGGTTCTTTCTTCAAGAAAGTTGAAATTTAGGACAAATAACAGCTTTCCAACAGGGCTCAACATCGTTCACGTACGAATATTGGATCATTCTATTTCTTGTACCTCGTGTTCTTACCTCCTTTTGCATATTTCCCCTCTCTCACAAAGAAGCTTCGATTATCGTGCCTGATCATAAGTGCCAGGACGGTTGCCAAGATTCCCACTGCTACTGCGCCTATAATCCCAAAAAGGGTGAAATTTGGCGGTACCAGGTTGGCTGAGGCGGCAGCAGGATGACCATCGACAAATATC
>JACWAC010000066.1 GCA_014874235.1 Thermoplasmatales archaeon | reverse complement strand
ATAATTTCCTTATACAGCTTTTGAGGCAATACTTGTGATGGTTCCTTTTTGTGTTTCAATGATTGCCATTGCAATCAGGAGTACCCCGACCAGTCCGAGGCCGATTCTTTTCCACCAGGCCCTGCTGGTGATGGCATCGGTAATTGTCTTGATGCCGCCAAAGGCGGCGCCGATGGCCGAGGCGATATCCTTGAACGGATTGAGTGCGGAACTGATAGTATTATCGGCAGTATTGGTCCAGCTTGCAGGATTGAGTTTCGTCCAGTCAAAATTGGGGTCGTTCAAACCTTTTAAGATTTGCTCGGCTATGCTGATGCGTGTGTTTATGGCGGACCCGCCAGACCGCTCATATTCCCCCTCCCAGATGGTGGCGGCGTCGGAAGCACTTTTTGCATTCACCATTTTTTGCCAAGTCCCCATATCCGTTGATTCTTTGACCAAAAATCCTAACTGGGTGTCAAGACTATCCATTTTTCCGCCTGTGGCTGCAGCGTACGCCCTGAGCGCGTCCGCGCGGGAACCCATCCATTGCGCGATTCCGTAGGCTCCATTGGGATTTTGAGCGGTGGGGCTAAAACCGGATTCCTGATAAAGATTTCCCATGATGCCGGCAATTCCTGCCGGAGACATACCCGCATCTTTAAGCACTTTTATTATATGGTTTACTACTAATTTATGTGAGACATCTCCGTTTGTCATTCTGTCAACCTAACCGTTGCCCGAAATTCCCATCATTTTTCCCAGGGGGGAATTGCCCACTTCACCGAAGGCCTGGCCCAACCCCTGATAAAATTCCTCCATATGTACCAGCAGTTGCCTGATCTGTTTCAAATCCTCCAGTATCTCATAGAGCATATTCCTGTTGATCTCAAAGTATTCTTCAAGGTCAATGCCGTTATCCATTTTCTGCTCCTTTTTCCTGATATGTATAATATAGTCCATGATAATAAAATGACACGAGGCTGAACATCAGCATCATCAGGATTAACGGCGCCCAATCATGTGTCTGCCGGAGCCAGATTATCCCCAGCAGCAGGGCAAAACCGCCGATGACAATATCGGTATCAAAGATTTGCCTTTTTACAATCTCATCGTTGTTTACATTACGCAGAGTTCTGAGGTCCGGCGCCGCCTGGCTGTAGGCCTGAATCAATTGGAATCCGGCCACGCCAAAGACGGCGGCGGTAAGCTCAGCAGTACGGTCCATAATGTGCACTGTGCCCGGGCAGATGCGGAATTACAAGTTTCTCACCCGCTGAAATTATGTTCGGCCCCTGTGGGAACAAATCCTGATTGTGCCGGTAGATCACCAGAGCCGGGCCGGGTCCGCATCGGTGCCCGTAATAATAATGGGCGATGTCCATCAGCGTCTCCCCCGGACGCACACGGTGGATGCGCAGATATTTTGTCAGGTCGTCTATAATGTATACACCTGCCCCGGATAAATAAGGTCGGGGTTGTCTCCAATAACGCCCTTGTTTTTGGCATAGATTTCCTGCCAGGGAATACCGGTTTTTTCCCCAATGCCCGAGAGCGTGTCGCCCTCTATTACCGTATACGTACGAGGGGGCGGCGCTGCCGCCGGGACATGACCGCCCACAAGTACAAGCACCTGCCCCGGATAAATGAGGTCGGGGTTGGTGATGCCGTTATCGGCGGCAATTTTCATGTAGGAGATACCGTATTTTTCCCCTATTTCTGAAAGTGTGTCTCCCGCCACCACCGTATAGGATATATGCGCCGGGACTACGTGGGTGGGCACCGGCACCCCCGGCCCCGGCGGGGTAGGGGCGGGCGCAGGTTCCGGCGGGGTTAACCTCAGCATCTGCCCCGGATAAATGAGGTCGGGATTGGGGCCGATTATCTGCCTGTTAATATCATAAATCCTGTGCCAGTCAACCCCGGTTTTTTCCCCAATGCCCGAGAGCGTGTCGCCGGAAATAACCCGGTAAAATCCCGGTGGTGCCGGTGCGAGGGTGGGTGAGGGGGGCAGATTTGTCTGATAATGCCGGTAAAATGCCTCCGCCGCCTCGATACGCGCCCCCCGGCTTGTACCGGCGGAGACCTCAAAATATTGGTCCCAGTATCCGGCGGCGTTGTCAACACCAGTCATGCCCGCCATTTCATCCCAGTTACCCCTGGCTTTGGCCTCGATGACCAGATACTCCAACTGCATTGTCAAGTCCGTCTCGCCCTTTCCGTGCAAAGAAGCGTATTTGTCAAGTGCGGTCCGGCGCCCTCCCTCCCACTGGCAGATGCCGATTGCCCCTTCCGCCTGGTTAACGGCGGCGGGGTCGCCGTTTGATTCAATCAAAATATTGCCCATAATCCCGTAGGCCGGAATTGCGGGCATGCCCGCATCGATAAGATAATCATGAATTGCGTCCTCATTCAGCATTTTGACCTCCTATTAGATTAATGAGTAGGGCATCGTGCGCGGCACCCAGATAGGCTCGCCCGGAAAGGTTACTTCACCGCTTCCTACTTTAGGGTTAAGCGTGCCTCTGGGATTTCCGTATCTCTTCGCCCACCAGTCGGTGGCGTACTGGTTAACATTATAGAGGATTTGCCACCACTGATCGGTGCCGTAAAATCTCTGTGAAAGCCCTTTCCAGGTGTCGCCGGGCTGAATTGTATAATAATTTTTTGTTTGGGGCGCAGGTGCCGGTGCCGGAGCCGGTGCCGGTTTTACCGGCAGCACTCCTTCCGGCGGCGGCCCCAGCATCTGCACCGCCTTATTAATGATTGCCTGCTCCGCCGCCGGCAACGGGTTGCCGTTAAGATAATCCGAGATTGCGTTTGACACCAGAGTGGGATCGTCCCCCAACCCCACCAGTTGAATTGTTACCTCTCTGCCCCACTGGGCGTTGGTTGTAACTGGAGATGTTCCCTGAGGGGTGGTTCCGGCGGTCCCGGAGGGAGGGCCGCCGATGGGGGAAGGATTGGTACCAAACATTGTCCCTGTGTCAAGTCCGTAACCAACCGGGATCGCCGCCCCCTGACGAGACTTGTACCACCTGTAACCGATATAGCCGACCACCGCCACCAACACCCACATGTAGCCGGGCAGAGGGCCGATCTTCTTGGTAAGACTGTTCTGAATGTCTTCGGTTTCAGGCATTAAATGGCGCTCACAATTGCTTGGCTTGAGGGCAGGTTTGAGTACTGCTCAAATGCCGCCTGAAACTGGGCGTTGGAGACCAATGTAGCGTAATCCTCTCCGCCCGTCACCGGGCCGATGGCCCCCGGGGGCACACTCATCAGTACCTGGATATGGCCCACCTGATATCCGTCATGGTCCATATTATAGCCGCTTACGGGGCCGTACATGATATTTTCGTAGGCCGTCCCCGGCACCGAGCCGCTGTCCCGGGGAAGAACCAAGTCTTCCGAGCCGGGGGCCGGAGCCAGAGATGTGTATTTCATTTGCTGAGCCGGAATCTCTAGAATCTGCCGCCCCTGGGGACCGGCGTAGGCAGGGGCCAAAACAAATTCGGGGCTTATCTGCCCGCCATAGGTTTGAGGCCCTGCCTGAGGCCTGGTAACATCTCCCAGCTCTACCGCGGCGCTGGAGTAGGGCACGCTCACGCGTGAGGGTCCCACCGGGGACCAGTTAATCACGGGCACGGGCATCTTAACCTGTCCCCATACCGGCCTTGATGGAGCCCACAAATCCCTGTGAGGCCGCCTGGATTACCTGCGGTGTTTGACGTCCCGGCAGAACCAGTGTAGTAATTATTGCCAGAATTACAATTGATCCCAATAGCGAGAATATGTCATCTACCCGCATTTAATATCTCCTTTCATATTTTTACGCCCAATGCCGGCGCGTAGACCGGAATATCGTTAAGTAGCACGCTGATCAGTATCAGATATCCCATCCATTTTCCCAGATTGTCGTTAACGGCGGTAATGCCCAACAGCCCCAGTCCCAGCACAAATCCGCCGATTACCGGCCTGAAAGAGAGGCTGTGATTTTTTATCATTGACACGCCCTCGGTGAGGAATACCACAATTATAACGGTTGTAAATGCGGGGGGCATTGTCAGGGTATCCAGGTAGGTCTAAGCCAGGAAGGGATGCCGTTATCCTGGGGGGGGATATATGTATTTGGAGTATAGGGAGTCGGTACCGGCACCAGGTAGCCGTGACTATCATAAGTATAATTCGGCAGCAACCCCGCCACCCCGGCTGAGAGCGGCGGCACCGATGGTAGGGCCGGAATTGTTCCGGAATCGGGGGAGAAGCCGGAGGCCGTTGGGGTCATTGTCCCGGTGGCCCCTTCAGTGGCCATGACCGTCCCTTGGCCTGCATTTATATCGATCGGCCTAACGGAGGCGCCGGGATGGCTCTCATAAATGCCGCCGGTGCCGGTGAGTGCATTTTTTAACAGGTCGAGGGGGTTCTTATTTTGCCAGGCGGCATAGAGAAATACAATCCCGGTTCCGGCGGCGATCCAAACGAGCGTACTTTTACCTGCATTTGCCGGCATTTTACATCCTGACGGAGCGGAATATGATGCCGCCGAAAAGCCAGAGCAGCACCAACGCCCCCACGATGATAATAAGTGTATGGGTTACGGTTATGTTGGCCAACCCACCGGCAAAGGGATTTCCGGTTTTGTGCGGGGCCAGATCATTTTGAAGCCCCCCCGTATCATCTGCATGTGAGACATCGCCGTTTGACATATTAGACTCCTTGTGGTGCGTAGAAACTGGCCGGGTCGGGGATGCGCAGGGCGTTTGTCACCACCAGGAGCTGAGAGGCGTTCCCCCCCCAGATGACGGCCTCGATGTTAAGAGCGGTGCCGGAGCCGGTAACCAGCATCAGGTCGCGGTTGGAAGAGGCACTGGCCACGTTGCCCGCCGAACCGGAATTGATGAAATCATCGAGAATAAAGACGCCGGTATCCAGATTACCGGTAGAAGGGGTGGCCGAAACCGGTCCTACCAATTTGTAATCATGGCCCAGTTGCCGCTGCCAGTTGTTTTTGGTTTTCGCCAGCCAGAGATCATTGTTGACCAGAATGTTCATCAAATTTGGCCAATCCACGTCGGTGCGCACACCGGCGGCGGTACGCAGCTCAAAATAGATAAAGCGGATGGTATTACCTACATTTAACAGCTGCACGGTCTGGTCCGAGCTGGGGGTAATGGTGGGCATCTGCGTTTGCAGCAGGTTGACCGCATTGGCCACCCGCGGTGCTGTCTGCTGCGCGATTCCCTGCGCATTTACCGGCGCCGGAGCGGCCCAGTACTCGGCGGTAATGGATATATTCACCGGTGCCAGGGTAGTAGGCGCGGTGGCGTAGATACTACCCGAGGTGTTGAGGAACATGTTAAGCAGAAACGACTGGTTGGCGGCCATATTGGGCAGCGCACATAACCCGTCGCGCTCGTCAACCTCTACCGGTATGTTAAGCTGGAAATGGAAGGAGCCGCCGTTGGCCACTGCGCCGACGGCGGCGTAATAATTGGGATCGGCTTCAGGAGCGGCGTCCTGAGACCCCATTGAAAAACAGCCGTATTTCTGCAGCCGTGAAAGTGTAAAACCGCTTAAGGGATTGATAAGACTGTCGCCGTTGGCAGCCGCCAGCGAAACCTGGGTGAAGGCACTGAAGGGGG
Source organism: Thermoplasmatales archaeon (assembly GCA_014874235.1). GTDB lineage: Archaea > Thermoplasmatota > Thermoplasmata > Thermoplasmatales. The sequence continues at coordinate 713 of JACWAC010000066.1, read as the reverse complement.
CATCGTTGGCGAACGCCACCGTGGCAATATTGCCGGTGATGGTGCAGGTAACATCAAGTATCAACCGCCTCAGGTAGCCGTTGGCCGGAATCTGCAGCGGCGGCAACTGCTGAATGGAGGCACCCGGAGTTGCCGACATATTGGAAATCATGCGCGTTTTCTTGCGGGCCGCCCGCGTAAAGGGAATCAGCACCGGTGGTGCTTTTCCCGCATGTGCGGGGGCGGGCTGGTTTATCGTGGGGGTAGGCATACAAACTCTCCTTTAGTTAACATCAGTCAACACCAAACAGGTTTGCCCATGCGGCGGCAAACTTGTTTGACTTTTTGTATTTCATTGCCAGTAGATTGAGGGTACCAATAATTACAATTACGTAGAGGGCAACCTTGACTGCTTCCAGGCCGGAAAAATGCTCATGCATAACTTATCCTCCCCGCCCTTTGTTTATATTTACCATTGATTTCACCATTTCTCCCGTGCGTCCGTTGACATAAATAAATTCATGTGGTCTTAAGGTCTTTGCCCCCCGGGCCACCTCCCGAGCATCAATGCCGCCGATATCGGCCAGGCGGCGGGCGTCGTCGCGGTCATTGCTGCGCCAGACAAATACATGCGTGGCGTTGCTGAGCACACTGCGGGGCAGCCACACCGGACGCTGTGCCCCGGATACAATGGTGCCGTGGATGGAGCGGAACTGCTCCAGGCAATAGGTGAG
>JACWAC010000065.1 GCA_014874235.1 Thermoplasmatales archaeon | reverse complement strand
GACCCCCGACCTGCTGATTACGAATCAGCTGCTCTACCTACTGAGCCACGGTGGCGTTATCGCTTATCTCTATTCGATATATCTCAATTTCCATTCGCAGGAATGTCGGGAAAATGGCTCTGTGTCAAAGTTTCCCGAATGTGAGCAAATTGGTGAGTGATGTAAGTTTATATAGAAGAATAAAATACGGAAAAAGAGGTGTCCAATTAAATGATGCCAGGACAGCCAATATTTATTCTAAGAGAAGGTGCGAAGAGAGAATCTGGAAAGAATGCAATGCAGAACAATATCAACGCTGCAAAAGCAATTGCAGATGCGGTGAAGACTACGCTAGGTCCCAGGGGAATGGACAAAATGCTTGTCGACTCTCTGGGAGATATCGTTATCACGAACGATGGTGTGACAATCCTGAAGGAAATGGATATCGACCATCCAGCAGCAAAGATGATGGTAGAGGTTTCCAAGACCCAGGATCAGGAAGTGGGAGATGGAACGACCACGGCAGCGATTCTGGCAGGAGAATTCTTGAGGAAGGCTGAAGATCTGCTGAACCAGAACGTCCATCCGACGGTAATAGCGTCTGGTTATAGGATGGCCGCAGAGAAGGCAAAGGAAGTTCTGAACGATATTTCAACGCCAGTCGGAAAGGACGAGAAAGTTCTCCTTAAGATAGCGAACACAGCACTGAACTCAAAGGGAGCTTCAACATCAAGGAAGAAACTTGCAGACATTGCTGTGAAAGCAGTCCTACAGGTGGCACAAGAAAGAGGGGGAAAGACTGTAGTAGATTTCGACGACATTCAACTCGTGAAGAAGCAGGGCGGTTCGGTCGAAGATACCCATCTAATTCAGGGTGTAATAGTTGACAAGGAGAGAGTGCACCCGGGTATGCCGGTAGTAGTAAACAAGGCAAAGATAGCACTGCTGAACGCGGCACTCGAAATCAAGAAGCCCGAGTTCGATACTTCGATAAGGATTGAGGATCCCGAGTCAATAATGAAGTTCAAGAAACAGGAAGAGAGCATTCTAAGGGGAATGGTCGAAAAGGTCAAGACAACAGGGGCAAACGTCATCCTCACCCAGAAGGGAATAGATGACCTTGCCATGGCATATCTTTCCAAGAACGGAATTTACGCAGCGAGAAGGGTGAAGAAGAGCGACATAGAGAAACTTGCAAAAGCGATCGGAGGAGAGATAATCACAAACATAGACGATCTCACTGCCAAGGACCTGGGAAACGCAGACAAGGTTGAGGAAGTCAAGATAGGAGAGGACCACCTCACTTTTGTGACCGGCTGCAAGAATCCGAAGGCGGTTTCTGTGCTTATCAGGGGCGGTACGGAACACGTCGTTGACGAGCTGGAGAGAAGTCTTGTGGATTCACTGCATGTGGTTGCCGCGGCACTCCATGACGGGAAGATAATTCCGGGAGGAGGGGCAGCGGCAATAGAAATAGCAATGAAGCTCAGAGATTACAGTGCATCGGTTGGAGGAAGAGAGCAGTTAGCCATTGAGAAGTTCGCTGAAGCAATTGAGATCATTCCCAGGACTCTTTCAGAGAATGCAGGACTGGACTCTATAGGTATCCTGATCTCTCTGAAGAAGGAACACGCAGATGGTAAGAGGAATGCGGGCGTTGATGTAGTGAAAGGGAAGCCAATCGATATGATGGAGCTTGGCGTAATCGAGCCGATCAGGGTGGGCAAGCAGGCCATCGACAGTGCGACGGATGCAGCAGTCATGATCCTCAGGATCGATGACGTTATTGCAACGAAAGCATCTAGTGCCGGCGCTCCTAGACCACCTGGTGGCGGAATGCCCGGCGGCGGAGAAGACTGACCAAAGGGCTAGACCATTATTTCTCTTTTTATTTTTACACAACTTTTAATCTTGAAGCAGGTATAGAATTCCTAATCGGAGTGTTGTAGAGCCAAACTGATTACGCGTTAGAATGTACTTCAATGACGCAACGGTTTTATATCCTCGCTCTCTAACTTCTTCATGTTTAGAGGAAGTTATAACCCATCAACGGCCGATTTGATCGTCGTCAGTACTCCGTATATACCAGGGTACAAGATAACGAGCGTAATCGGATTTACATGGGGGCTTATAGTTAGGTCGAGAGGTATTGGAGGAAACGTGATTGCGGGTCTCCGGACAATAGCTGGAGGGGAGATTAAAGAATACACAGAAATGCTCGATCAGAGCAGATACGAGGCGCTAGAAAGACTCAAACAACACGCAAAGAGTCTCGGTGCAAATGCAGTCATAGAGGTCAGGTTCGACTCCTCAGAAATTGGACAAACGATGTCCGAGGTCCTTGCATATGGGACTGCGATCGTTGCACAGAAAGATGATAGCCAGAGCCAACCAGTATCTCTCAAATGAGTAGATGGTAGTCTATTCACCACACAAGGTAATCCTGTTTGGTGAACACGCGGTAGTTTACGGATATCCCGCACTTTCCGCGACCGTTGACCTCTTTGCAAAAATCAATCTGGTCCCAAGCAGGACCGGGCTGCAGTTTACCCCATTCGTTCAGAGAACTCTCTCCTATCTCGGACTGACCAACGTTTACGTGAAGGTAGAAACGAATGTCCCTTCGGGATCTGGCCTTGGCACTTCCTCCATGATTATTTCAGGCATAATTATGTGCGAAAGGGATTATTCAAGGGAAAAACTTGCTAACGAGGCATTCAACATCGAATACGAAACTCAAGGACTGGGCTCTCCTATAGACACCACAACTATCGCTGCTGGAGGATTCGTTCTTACCAACGGCAAGGAAGGTGTGCCTCTTTGGAAGATTGAGAAGAATGGGATCTCCTGGAGTTTCTCGAGCATACCAACGAGGAACATTGAAATGGTGATCGTTTACTCCGGCTCCAAAGGTTCGACTAGGGAACAGGTTGCAAAGGTCAGGAAGTTCTATGAGCGTGGTGGATTCGCGAAGGACATCATGAAAAGAATAGGCAACATAACTGAGGAAGGGGTCAAGGCAGTAGCAAAGGGGGATATTGAGAAGGTTGGGGAATTGATGAACGAGAATCACTCGGAACTCAAGGTCTTTGGAATCTCCACAGATAAAATCGAGAAGATAGTCCGTATCGGAAGGGAGTACGGTTACGGTGCGAAGCTAACGGGTGCCGGAGGTGGGGGCGCGGTGGTCATAATTCCAAAGGACAAAGAAAGATTAGTCAAGAAATTAAAGGAAATGAATGTTATTGTTTTTGATACCTCAACCACCAGCGCCGGTATATTCAAGAGATCCGAGTAACCGAAACGGCCAGGTCTCCCTCATCCAGTCCGATCAGTTTTACTCCCTGTGCATTTCTTCCCTTCTGGGGAATAGAAGCAACAGGAGTTCGAATTGTCTTGCCAGTCTTGGTCATGATGAGCAGCTCATCGCTCTGATCTATGGATGAAACGTAGATTGGTCTTCCAGTTCTCGCAGTAACTTTGATCGCTCTCATCCCTTTTGCACCGCGGTGCCTCATCGAAAAGTCTTCAACACTAACCCTCTTTCCAAGACCCTTCTCCGCTATGACTATCATCTCCTTCGTTGTGACAGTTGCATCACTCGCCACTTTGTTGTCTCCCTTGAATCTGATTCCAGTGACTCCGGATGCTGGTCTTCCCATGGATCTGAACTCTTTTTCTTCCACAAGGACCAGTCTACCGTCAGTGGAGAGCAATGCGATCTTTTCATCACCCGATGTTACGAATACATCTTTCAAGAGATCGCCAGGTCTGAGCCTGAGCGCGATCAGACCATTCGATCTGATGTTCATATAATGGGTAATTTCCGTTTTCTTCACCCTACCTTTCTCGGTGACGAAGAGAAGGTACTTCTTTCCTTCCCCTTCCCTCTCGCTCATTATGAAAACGATTCTGCCCTTCATGTTGTCAAAGATGGCGGAGATAAGTTTGGCCCTAGATCTCCTCTCTCCCTTGGGGATGGTGTAGGCCTTCGTCTGGAAAACTTTTCCAGTATCGGAGAAGAAGAACAGCCTGTCATGGGAATCGCAGGTCAACACCTGCTTGATATCACTCTCTGAAGATCCAGTGAAGACCCCCTTTCCTCCCCTCTTCTGCGCTGAATATGTATCCGCCTCGATTCTGCTTATCCTGTTATCCACGGTGAGAACGATGGTGTCTGTCTCGTGAGGAATGAGCTCCTCCTCAGTGGTTTCAACGTAGGATTCCGAGATCTCAGTCATCCTCGCGTCCCCGTACTTATCCTTTATCTCCTCCAATTCCTCAACTATCAGGTCCCATCTTTCCGATTCGTTCGTAAGAAGGTCATTGTAGTGCTTTATGCTCTCTCTGATCTCTTTCATTTCCTTCTTCAAATCTGCAATTTCCATACTCGTCAATTTCTGCAGTCTCGTTTCTAGAATGGCGTTTGCCTGTAAGTCGTCCAGGGAGAATTGCTTCTTGAGCCCCTCCCTTGCATCCTTGACTTCTTTTGATGATCTTATTATCTTTATGGTTAGATCGATCGCATCAAGAGCCTTTGCAAGTGCGACCAGAATGTGTTCTCTGTCCTTTGCTTTTTTCAGGAAGAAGACGGTCCGCCTTCTAACCACCAACTCCCTGTGTTTCAGGTATTCCTGCATGATTTCCTTGAGCCCCATCGTTCTGGGGACGTTGTCAACAAGTACCAGGTTTATGACTCCATAAGAGACCTGCATCTGTGTGTGCTCATAAATCTGGTTCAGAGTGATTTCTGGGCTGAAATCGTTCTTTACCTTCACTACAACTCTTATTCCGTCCTTGTTGCTCTCGTCCTTGATGTTAGATATACCGCCAATAATGCCATCCTTAGAGAGTGCTGCCATTTTGATAAGAAGCTCTGATTTGTTTACTTCGTAAGGAACTTCAGAGAATATTATCTCGTTCTTCTCTATCTCGGCCTTTGCTCTAAGGTCAAACTTTCCCCTCCCAGTCCGATAGGCGTCGATTATGCCTTTCTTGCCGAGAATTGTGCCTCCAGTTGGGAAATCTGGACCATTGACGACCTTCAGAAGATCCTCCAATCCCGCCTCCTTGTTCCTGATAAGCATTATCAGTCCATCGACGACTTCGGTCAGGTTGTGCGGGGGCATGTTGGTGGCCATGCCTACTGCGATGCCCGACGTACCATTCAAGAGAATGTTGGGAATCTTTGAAGGTAACGTTAAAGGCATTTTGAGTGTACCATCGAAGTTGAGAGTGAAATCCACAGTATCGTATTCAATATCTGCTAGCATCTCGTTGGATATCTTGCTCAATCTCGCCTCCGTATATCTCATAGCTGCCGGTGGGTCGCCGTCGCGCGATCCCCAGGACCCTTGACCATCCACGAGAGGGTATCGCAACGAATAGTCCTGGGCCATCCTTGCCAGTGCTCCATAGATCGCGGAATCACCGTGAGGGTGGTATTTACCCATGACCTCTCCAACGATCCTAGCAGACTTTCTGTATGGCTTATCGAAGGTAACACCCATCTCGTACATGGAGTAGAGAATCAATCTCTGAACTGGCTTAAGACCATCTCTAATGTCAGGTATGGCTCTTGAAAGAATGACGCTCATCGCGTAGTCCAGATAGGATTCTTTCATCTCCTTTTCAATAGCTCTGTTTTCGATCATTGACATCACACGTCGATATTCTGTGCCTCATTTGCATGGGCTATAATATAGTCCCTTCTTGGCTCAACCTGTTCTCCCATCAGGAGAGTGAACAACGCGTCTGACCGTTCTGCATCCTCTATCTGAAATCTTACCAGCTTTCTCGTTTCGGGGTTCATCGCCGTTTCCCACAACTGATCAGGATTCATCTCTCCTAGTCCCTTGAATCTCTGCACGATGGGGTTGTTGAATTGCTTTACCAGTTCATCCTTTTCCCTTTCTGTGTAAACGTACTTTACGGTTGTTCCCTTCTGAACTCTAAAAAGTGGAACAACTGCATTGTGAACATGGCCGTTTTCTATCAGAACCTTCAGGTGTCTGTAGAAGAGAGTAAGTAAAAGGGTTCTTATGTGACTCCCATCAACGTCGGCATCGGTCATAAATATTATTTTTCCGTATCTCAGTTTCTTGGGGTCATAGGCATCGTTCGGTCCCATGTTGATAGCAGAAAACAGGTTCTTGACTTCGTTGTTCTTCAATATCTTGTCCCATCCTGCTTTTTCCACATTCAATATCTTTCCCCTCAGGGGTAGGATTGCCTGGTAGTTCCTGTCCCTTCCTTGTTTGGCCGGTCCCGCGGCGGAATCTCCTTCAACAATGTACAGTTCAGTTTTTTCGGGATCTTCGAGTGTACAGTCAGCCAACTTTCCTGGGAGTGCAGCACTCAGTGATGATTTAGAACGTACCATTTCTCTGGCATTCCTGGCTGCT
>JACWAC010000064.1 GCA_014874235.1 Thermoplasmatales archaeon | reverse complement strand
CCCTGTCAATAAAATTCTGGTATCCCGCTCCTATTCCTGTGAGTTCCCTCTTCTCTATTATGATATCGTGCTTTGTATGGATGACATAGTCAATTTTGGAAGATTCGTTGGTGATCGTATCTTCGTTGAGCATTACGAATGCATACGCAATGTGTGGGAATCCTGCCCTGTTTATCTCATCAGGACTGTGCTTACTTATGGAGTCGTGCATCAGGTAGTTGTCGAGGATCGTTGTTTCCTTCCCCATCCGTCTTAAAAACCGCACGACTCCCTCATCGTTTTTGAATTCCTTAGGCAGGAGTTCCAATTCCGCGTCGGCCAGGATGATGCGCATCTATCCAAATATTGAACCAAAACTGTCGTTGACGTCCTGTCTCTCCTTCTCAACGATTTCCTGAACTTTCTTCGCCTTGGATTCCTCCAGTTTGTCTGATATCTTCGATAGTTCATCCTTCGCGACTTTAAGTCGCTCTTGCGTCCCCTCTAAAATAAGATACTGGAAGCCAGCTTCACCGAGTATCGAAGAATCCTTGATTGTGATGGAGAGCCTGAAGACCTGGTCCATTGAAAGGATTTTCTCCATTTCCGCCTTTTTAACAAGAGGAATCTTGTAAACGTCCATATTACCTCAGGAATAATACCTAATTATTCTTTTTCAAAACCTTTTTCCCACTTCCTCCTCGAGTATACGATAAGGGACGCTGCAACAGCGATGAGGGCGGTTATGGATATTACCAGGGCCACTAGAGGCAGTTGGTTGTTTCTGCTCAAGTAAGGGGCGATGGAAAGGGAGAGATTGCCCTGACCGCTTCCATTTGTCCAAAAGCTAACCACGGTTTCGTTTCCGGATCGAGTGACGTTGTAGTGGGTCGAGTTCCCTCCAGGTCCCCTTAGCGCAAATTGGGTGACGCTAAAGTTCCCCTGAATCACGATAACAAATTGTTGCGTGCCGTTCTGCATGAACTGAAAGTAAAGCTTTCCGTGATCAAACGATAGATTCTGAGAAGTCACGTTCGGTGAGAAAGGAACGAAGTACGCCTGGTTGTCGATATAGATTTCAGTTGTCGCATTGCCTAGATTCGCATTACCTCTATTGGTGCCGTTTGTGGACTGGACTGGAGGCAGGAATCTTATAAGAACAAGGCTCAGTGGAGAGTTCACTCTGAGAGTGGTACCGTTCACCGAGCCTTGTCCGTAAACATCCACATAGCCAAGAGTCTTGGACCCCGTCATGATCTTGAATATGTGTTCCTGGAAGACGGGAAATTCGGTTGAGATAAATGGGTCTTGGTCCTGATTGGAATCACCACCAGAGTTACCCTGTCCCTGCCCCTCTGCCGTACCGAAGTGGAACCCATTGGCAAGTTGTATGCTGATGGAGCTGTTGAAGGCATCTATGCAAACGAGGGGGAAGAGAGAGTCTGAAGCGAACATAACCGTTTTACCCGGCGTTGCAAGTCCTTTCGTATCGAACGAAACGATCGAACCGCTGGAACTCGTTATGTTGGAAATTACAGATACCGATGACTGTTCATTCGTCAACGAATAATCGGCAATATTCCCTGAAGCGTACGAAAAACTGGAAAAGTTACCGAGGTAGGATTGTCCACTATTCTTGTAGCTGTCCGGGGTAAAATTATAGCTGGATAGAGGTGAGTTGATGTAGGAAACGGTGACACTTCCCGTAACGTTCTGTCCTTTTATGAGCACTTGATTTGCAGACTCAGAGATTTGGCCGGTTGTGAACAATATCCCGACATAATCCTGCGTATAAAAATAGACATATTCTAGCTGTCGCACCTGAAAAAAACTATAAGAGAAACTTCCAACGGTTGAAAATGGAATCGCTGGTGTTATGGTGACATTACCAAACCCCTGCCAGAAGAGAGGTGTCATCTTTTCATTGTCGATATTTGGCAAATTCAAAGATGTTGAAGTGCCGGAAACGTTGAAGTATTTGAAGACCACTAGTGGTTGGTTGTTGACCTGAACGGTGAAATTCGTAATTCCATTGGATGATGTGTCGAAAGTGTCGAGACCCGTTGTCGATCCATCTGCGTGCACCAACCCAATAGTCATGGTCGATAAGACCACTATTGTCGCTACAGCAAGAGCGACCTGGAGATATTTCATCCAAATTGAATTATAAATCTATATTAAAGGAATGTGATACAATATTCGAAATGCACTAAGAAGAGTTATTATTCGTAGCGTCGATAGAGGAGAAGGTGATTTCGTGCCTGGAACTATAAAAGTTAACCAACCTTCTCCAAAAACACCTGTCGATTTCAAGATAAGCACGGAAAATGAAAATATAAAGAACATAAGCAACGTACTCGTAGTAATGAGTGGGAAGGGAGGAGTAGGAAAATCAACTGTATCCGCCAACCTTGCGGTCGAGTTGTCCAACAGGGGATATCAGGTGGGTCTGGTAGATGCAGACATGCACGGTCCAGACATTCCACAGATGCTGGGTCTGATAGACGACAAGCCCGTGATGGACGATAACAAGAAGATAGTACCAGTGAAGTACAGCAATAACCTTCGAGTCATTTCGATAGAATACTTCCTTCCAACCAGGGATACTCCTGTCATCTGGAGAGGAGCCTTGAAGCACAAGATGATTGAGCAATTTATCAAAGACATAGCTTGGGGAAAACTGGATTTCCTGATATTCGACCTTCCCCCCGGAACGGGCGATGAAGCACTGTCGATAGTCCAGCTTATTCCAAAGATAACGGGATTCGTGGTGGTGGGAACGCCTCAAGAAGTAGCAATGCTCGATGTCAAGAAAGCAATTAATTTTGCCAAGCAGCTCAACGCTCCTGTGGTGGGTTTGATTGAGAACATGAGTGGATTTGTCTGTCCGCACTGCGGGGAGACCACCTACATCTTCAAGAAGGGGACGGGAGAGAAGGTTTCCAAGGAATTTGACATCAACTTCCTGGGCTCCATTCCGCTGGAAGCATCTGTGGTCGAGGATGGGGACGACGGTACGCCCATGATCCTGTCACACCCAGAGAGCAACAGTGCGAAGAGCTTTACTTCCGTGGTTGACAGAGTCCTGAGCTATTCTGGTATTACAAAGAGCACTCAGACATCTTAGGGGGAGAATTCTAACCGAAGGGTGTCAAATGAGAATTAGGACGACTGGGTTATCGAAGACATATGACAGGAAGAACAAGGCACTAGAAGACTTGTCAATCGATCTGAATATGAATGGCATATTCTCGATTATCGGCAGGAATGGAGCAGGCAAGACGACGTTCGTAAGGATACTTTCTACCGAACTCCTTCCGACCTCTGGGAAAGGATACATCAACGACGCTGACGTCGTAGAGCAGGCGGAATCTGTCAGACGGGAGATTGCAGTAGTTCCGCAGGAGGCACGGCCCCTTCCCTGGTTGACTCCGTTGCAGACTGTAAGTTCATACCTCATGTGGAGGGGTTACTCTTACAGGGAAGCGAACGAGAAGGGGAAGGAGGCACTGAGAGAGCTAGGACTCGAAGGGAAGGAAGGGGAGAAGAGCAGGAAGCTCTCGGGAGGACAAAAGAGGAAACTGATGGTAGCAACCGTAATCTCGAGTGAGGCTCCTGTCGTGTTTCTGGACGAACCTACAACCGGTCTCGACTATCTGTCACGGAAGGAGCTCTGGCAGTTGCTTTCCAAGATGAAGAGAGATCGACTGATCATTCTGACGACCCACTACCTCGAAGAGGCGGAGATCCTTGGGGACCAGATCATGATCCTCGACAAGGGTAAATTGGTTGATATAGGTGGCATTGAAGACCTCAGGTCGAAGGTTAAACTACCGTATGTCCTGAAGGTTTATTCCGAAAATTTCAAGATAAGCGAAGACGAAGTGCAGGTGCATCCAGTTTCAGAGAAGGAGACCTTTGTGTATGGTTCCGCCGCCAAGATATATGGACTTGTTCCATACCTCGTAACCAACAAGATGAAGTTCACCGTTGAAGAGGCCTCTCTGACCAGCATTTTCGAACAGTACCTTGGGAACGAGGAAGAGGAGAAGGAGAATGAAGAGAAGAATTGGTAGCCAGATAATGGCCTCGATACTGGTCAATTCCATCTATGCAATGATAAATTATCCCGTCGTTCTGATAAACACGCTGCTTGCACCTCTGGCCATTCTAGCTGTGGTAACATTCGCAAGCAAGGGAGCTTTGCTGCCGGTGGCAGCCGTGGGAGCTCTCATCATGAGCATGGTATCGAGCGGTACTTCTCTGCAGCAGGACTTGTCTCACCTTAAGAACGACATGAGGCTCCAAGACATGATCGTTAGTTCTCCCACGACTTCCCTGATCTACATCATAGGCATGGCCCTGTCTGAGATCGTCTATTCCATCCCGACGCTTGCATTTCTGATCGTTCTGAACCTCATATTCGTAAAGACAACCATCACTGGTGGTTTCATAATTTTCATGGACATGGCGACGATATTTACCTTCTCAATATCATTGGGATTCTTTCTCTCAACATTCACTTCTGACATCATCCAGTCCTGGGGATTTTCTGGAATTTTGTCGCCGCTGCTGACAACCATCCCTCCTGTATACTATCCCATTACCTATATCCCCTTCCCGTATCGGTATCTGGCTTATCTTTCACCAACCACGTATGCATCGGTGATAGCACAGAGTCAGACAGGCTTCTATGATCCAGGCGCGGAAGGCTTCGTTGTGTCGTGGATTGTTCTTCTTGCGGTCACCGCTATTTTGACCTATCTGGCCCTGAAAAGGTCCAGATGGAGAGAGATATGAAAATCAGTCGGGCATACGATGATTCAACCTTAAATACGACTGTTAATTGAGCAGTATATACGGATGAACGAGTCGAAGCGAGGAAGGACGTTCAAGGGAGTGATGTCCCTTGTGATCTTGAAGTGCCTCTGGAAAGAGCCCAGCTATGGATATCAACTTGAGAGAGAGGTCGACAAGTTTTTGGGTCAGAAGCTATCGAACGGTGAAATTTATTCTATACTCAGAAACATGGAGATAAGAGGACTAGTTAGAGGAAAATTGAGCCGCCAAACTGAACGAAACAGAAAGTACTACGAGATCAGCAATGAAGGCAAGAAGTACCTGTTCAACCAGGTGAAAAACATGGAATTCGCCATCAGTTCGTTCGAAGAAATAATCAGATTCGTTCGGTCAGTCTCTGAAAATGAAAAGGTGGAATCGCTGACCGTCTCACCTTCCTAAATGGTCCCAAAACAAACTTCTCGAACAATTTATATATAAAAGCAGAGAATTCTCAACTCGTGAACCAGACAGTTCTTTTCTACGGGGATGAGGAGATACTCAAGAATCTGGCAAAGAAAGGATCCGAAACAGATATCAGATATTACAACACTAAGATATCAGACAACGAGATAACTTTCCTCTATCCCTTCAAATTCCCTGAAAGAATACAGACTCTTCTGAATGCTGCTTCTGTGGCCAACAAGGCTATAATCGCAATCAGCGAGCTGGACAAGAGTGTTGGAGAATTCTTGCTGACTTTAGAGTACAACCAAATAAAGAACCTGGGGGTTGTCGCAGATTCATCTATCGTATATCAGATTCAAAAGATTTCATCTAGTTTGGGAATAACCATCCACGAACTTAGTCCGAAGTTTGAGGATCTTGAAAGATTCTCTCAGGTACCGATAGAGCCTCCCAAGGCAGAAGATCTGGTAGTACTTGACCAGAGTTTCCAGGTGAAGGGGGTTGGAACGGTGAGCCTAGGGTTCGTCCTGGGAGGGCAAATAAAGAAGCATATGGTGATGAAGGCGTATCCCTCTGGCAAGAGTGTGGACATCAAGAGCATTCAGATCATGGATGTTGACATGGATAATGCAGGTCCCTTTTCTAGAGTTGGACTAGCCTATAGGAACGTGGATGTGGATGATGTTCCTAAGGGCACACTCCTGTATTCAAGAGAAGGTTTGGAATTCACAGAGAGCATCCAGCTCGAAGTGAGTACCAATCCCACGGTCAAGGTAATCCCTTCTATCGGAGAGAAAATACAGCTCAACTTCCTGTTCAACAATGTCAATGCAGAAATTTCAGACATCTCCGAGGGAAGATTCTTGATAGATGTGGACAAAAAAGTTCCAATAATCGACGAGATTTTTTCACTCACATCCCTGAATTCAAGTCCGAGAATAATAGGAGCTGGGAAACCTGCAAATTGAAGCCAAGCTGAAGATAACAGGGAAAGAGGCGGATTATATCATCAGGGCTATTATTGAGGATCACAGAAAGTACTTAAGCTTTAGAAAAACTAAGGATGGATATATGTGCACCGTCAAGGGACAGACCAATGAAGTTAGAAAAACGCTGAACGAATTTCTCGAGTCAGTTTTATATTTAGAAAAAGTTTCCGAAAGCCTCAATGCCCGAGTGGGGTAGTTTGGATTATCCTAGAGGCCTGCGGAGCCTCAGACCTGGGTTCGAATCCCAGCTCGGGCGTG
>JACWAC010000008.1 GCA_014874235.1 Thermoplasmatales archaeon | reverse complement strand
GTCTATTGTTTCCAGGCTCGCAGCAACTATGCTCGTTTCGACCTGGTCTACCCCGGATGGAATGTAAACAGTCCCTTCCGATTTGCCGCTCTTCGATTCTATGTCTACTTCTATTCTTCCTATTTTTCCCGATTTTTGCAAATCTCGTAAATCTAGTTCGTCACCCAGCAAGCCCTCCGTCTGGCCAAAAATAGCTCCCACCACGTCGGGTTTTTCTACTATCCCGTCGGTGACTATCTTTACCTTCATGAGATACTTGGTGATATTTGGATCTATATTCATTTTTGATCACCTCTATTTTACTGTGAAAGTAATATTTTGAAACCCTCACGCTGGGATTAATAAAGAGTGAAATATAATGTTTCTGTTTACAAATTCCTCAATAGATCGCAATCTTGTTTACTATAGAACAATCGGAGTTAGACCGGCAAGGATACCGCCTCGAAACCTAACGAGTGCATTGCTGGTTTGGTCCGTTTATTGCTTCCATCTTTGTAACGAAGTTATTATATAATGTTGATGCATAGTCCAGTAAGTTTTGAAAAGGTGAATTGATTATGGAACAACTTAAAACAGGAACTACGACACTAGCACTCGTGGTTAAAGGCGGTATCGTAATCGCTTCAGACCACAGGGTTACGGCCGGTTACATGGTCGCCCACAAGGTTGGTAAGAAGGTTTACATGGTTGACGACTTCATCGGCATGACGACAGCAGGACTGGTCGGAGATCTTCAGACTCTGGTCAGATATCTGAAGGCGGAGGCAGAACTTTACAAGTATAAGAAGGGTACGAGGATCACCGTTTCCGGGTTATCAACGCTGCTCGCAAATATGCTCAATCAGACGAAATTCGCCCCGTTCTACGTCCAGATCATAGTGGCGGGTTATGATACAGCTCCTCACGTGTTCTCGATCGACGAAGCAGGAGGGTCCGTTGAAGATAAATATGTTAGCACTGGTTCTGGGTCTCCATTCGTTTATGGTGTGCTGGAAGACGGCTACAAGGAAAACATGAGCATTGACGATGGAATAGACCTCGCAATAAGGGCAATATCCACTGCACTGCAGAGGGATGCGGCCACCGGAAACGGATTTGACATCGTGACGATAACTCCGGAAGACGGATACAAGGAATTTACGGTTGAGGAGGTCCAGAAGAGAACAAAGAAACTTAAATAGTTATAATTTTTATTATTTTTGTTTTTAAGGAAGGAATTTTTAATGAGATATGAAGAAGTTATTGCCGTAACTAAGGAGAACTTGGAAACGATATTTCCAGGGCTAGGATACACCAGCCTGGATATGGAGGGCGCAAACGTGGTTCTCTACTCAAAAGAGAGCCATAAGTTTCTCGAGGATCCGGAAAAGATCAAGAAGCTTGCGCAATCCATAAGGAAGAGAATAATCATAAGACCCGACTCTTCATCCCTGGTCGGGGAGAAAGAGGCCGAGGAGCAGATAAGGAAGATAATGCCAGAAGACGTAACGATCTCGGACATATTTTTCGAACACGATTCTGGGGAAGTACTCATCGAGGTGGACGATCCCGAAAGGATTCAGGCATACAATTCACAGATAATCGCAACGATAAGAAAGGACGTGAAATGGGCTCCCAGGATAATAAGGACCCCTCCGATCAAGAGCGCTACAATAAGAATGGTAAGGGAATTTCTTAAATCCGAGTCTGAAGAGCGCAGAAAATTCCTCAGAAACCTGGCAAAGAGAATTTCAAGAGATCCACTGCCAGGCGAGAACTATGCAAGGCTCACATGTCTGGGTGCATGGAGGGAAGTGGGGAGGGCATCGTCACTTCTGATGACAAAGAATTCGAAGGTGATGATTGACTGTGGAATTGACCCTTCGGCAGTTGATACAGATGATCCTGCGAGCGGTGCTCCCTACCTGAATGCCCCTGAGATATGGCCGCTGAACTCCGTAGATGGAATTGTGCTCACCCACGCCCACATGGACCATAGCGGGTTTTTACCCTATCTTTTCACCATAGGATACGACGGCCCTGTATACCTGACAGCTCCCACGAGGGACATGCTGCTATTGCTGCTGATGGATTACATCAAGCTCGGAATGTCAGAGAACAGGAAGGTCCCGTACAAGATGGAAGATGTTAGGAGTCTGATAAGGCACACCGTTACTCTCAACTATAACGAGACAACGGATATTTCGCCCGATATCAGAGTCACCCTGAGGAATGCCGGTCACATACTGGGCTCCTCTGTGGTGCATTTTCACATCGGGGAAGGATTCCACAACCTGTTGATGTCTGGAGATATAAAGTACATGAATTCTTGGCTCTTTAACGCTGCAGACAGCAGGTTACCGAGGGTTGAGACATTCGTCACTGAAAGCACGTACGGTGGGAGGAGCGATTTTCAACCTTCCCGACAGGAAGCGGGAGAGCGTTTGGCGCAGATTGTGAGACTTGCGGCGGAGAGAAAGGGAAAGGTCTTGGTACCTGTCTTCGCAGTAGGAAGGAGCCAGGAGGTTATGCTTGTCCTGGAAGAGAAATACAGGCTGGGAGAGATACCCAAGGTTCCAGTATATCTTGACGGTATGATCTATGAAGCAACCAGTATTCATACTGCCTATCCAGAATTCCTAAATTCGAATCTCAGGGACCTCATAACGAGGAAGAAGGAAAATCCATTCCTCTCTGACATCTTCACGAGGGTGGATGCACCAGAAACGAGGGAGAATATAGTCAGCGATGTCGGTCCATTAGTAGTCCTTGCAACTTCAGGTATGATGAACGGCGGACCCGTGATGGAGTATTTCTCCAACTGGGCTAACGACGAAAGGAATTTCTTGGTGTTCGTAGGATACCAGGCTGATGGCACCATGGGAAGAAGGATACTTTCTGGAGCGAAGCAACTGAACGTCAGGAGGAACGACGGATTCAAGGAAGTCAAGATCGGACTGACAGTGGAGAGCGTCGATGGATTCTCCGGTCACTCGGACAGGAGGCAGCTCACGAAGTACATAGAGGCGCTCGAGTTCAAACCGAAGAGAATACTGGTGAATCACGGAGACGAAAGAAATGCGGTAGAGTTCTCACGGGCACTATCAATAAAGTTTGGTGTGGAGAGCTATGCTCCCTACAATCTGGAGACGGTCAGACTCAGATGATGGCAAAAGGAATTTTAAATATTAAGTATCTATACGGTTAAGGAAGGATGTAGCAATGGTCAATTTCAAGGATATACCACCCGAGATGTTGATAAAGGAGTTATCAAACAAGCTATCAAAGGAAATACAAGAGCCAAAGTGGGTTAAGGAAGTCAAGACTGGCCAGCACAAAGAGAGAGGACCGAACGATCCCAACTGGTACTATATCAGAGTGTCTTCAGTGCTGAGAAAAGTTGCGATAAACTCGCCCATAGGCATAGAGAGGTTGGCCGCCGAATACGGGGGAAAAGTGGATAGAGGATCCAAAGCGCACCACACCGGCACCGGATCCAGAAAGATTCTCAGAACCGCCCTGCAGGATCTCGAAAAACTGGGGTATGTTCTTAAGAACAAGAAGGGAAGGTCGGTATCGTCGGCAGGAACAAAACTTCTGAATTCTGCAGCCCTGAACGCTTCCAAGGAGTTAAAAGAGAGGATTCCAGCGATAGAAAGATACATTTGAAGGGTGAAATGAATTGAGTGACGACAGAGAACTGGAGGAATTGAAGAGAAGGAGGTTAATGGACCTCCAGAATCAGGCCGCAGCTAACCAGGACGCACAGGTTCAGCAAGAGGGCCAGCGAAAGGCCGCAGAGAAGGAGAGACAGGATGTCGTCAAGAGATTCGTGACACCCGAAGCATACGAGAGGCTCACGAACGTGAGACTCGTCCGTCCAGATGTAGTGGAGAACGTTGAAAATCAGATAATAATGCTTGCCCAGTCCGGTCGCCTGAACAGGCAGATCACTGATGCAGAGGTGAAGTCCCTCCTGGCAAGGTTATCGGAAAAGAGAGAGACAAAAATAGAGAGGAGATGAAGGTATTTGGCAAGAAACAAGCATGTGGCGACAAAAAAGAGACTGATGGCGAAAGTGAAAGAAAATTCCAGGGTTCCAGCCTGGGTAATGATGAAGACCAACAGGAGAGTTACCACGAATCCCAAGAGGAGAACCTGGAAGAGAAACAAGCTAAAGGAGTGAGATGAATGGCAGAGAAAGAAGTTGAGATGACTATTTCGCTGAGGGAAGTTGTTTATGTTTCAAGGAAGAGAAGGAGTTCCAAGGCCGTTTCCTTGCTAAGGGAAAAGGTAGCCCGTTTCATGAAGGTTCCTTCCGAAAATGTGTGGATTGATGACTCGGTCAACAAGTTCATTTGGAAGAGGGGCATAGAAAAGCCCCCGAGAAAATTAAGGGTTAAGATATTGAAACTGGAAGAGGACAATTCAGCTGAGGTACTTCTTCCAGATCAGGCATGATACAGATCACAAGAGTATTCAATTCTCCTTTTTTGGGGGTCTACCTGAGGACTTGGGAAGATTACACCCTCGTCCCAAGGAATTCTGACCGTGACATTAAGAGTCTCGTATCCTATCACCTGAAAACGGAACCGATAGCGATGACTATCGGAGGGTCGAATCTGCTAGGTTCACTCGCAGTGATGAATTCAAACGGTATGCTCTTCAGCAATATAGTTTCAAGTGAAGAACTGAAGAACATTCCCGATGGTATCAACGTTGCCGTACTGAAGGACAATCTCAATGCTGTTGGAAACAACATTCTCACAAACGACAAAGCGGCTTTGATCCACGATGACTTCACCGACGAATCTGTGAAGACAATCAGAGACGTCCTTGGGGTGGAGGTTTTAAGGGGGAAATTCAGGGAGGTCAGGACGGTAGGATCGAGCGGCCTCGTCACTTCGAAAGGACTGGTCATTCCTCCCAACATGACGGATGAAGAAATAGAAGAGCTGGGGAAAATCTTTGGAGTGAAGGGAAGGGTCGGAACGGCCAATTTCGGGAGCCTGTATGTTGGAGCATCTGTCGTTTCAAACAGCAAAGGTGCACTGATCGGCGAAGACAGCACTACCGTTGAGATTTCGAACATAGAAGAAGCGCTCAATTTATGAGAATAGAGGGATGTCCCGGGGTCTACGAACCTGAGGATGATTCTTATCTTCTGATGAACATCGAAGAGATAAGAGGAAATGTGATAGAGATTGGCTGCGGCACTGGCATAGTTGGACTGAGTTATGCGAAAGCAGGAGCTAGAGTGACATTGGTCGATATTTCAGAAATGGCAGTGAGGTGCGCAAAACAGAACGCAGCGAGCAACGGAATCTCAATCAACATAGTTCGGACGAACCTCTTCGATGGAATCAAGGGGAGGTTCGATTATTCAATCTTCAACCCTCCCTACCTTCCGAGCGATTCTCCGGATGATCCTGTCTGGACCGGGGGGACTAAAGGCAGTGAAGTCACATACAGATTCCTCCAGACATTCTGCGGTTTTTCGGACTATGCTTATTATATAGAATCCTCATTATCTCCCATACCAAGGGAAGAGTTCAAAGGACTGATCTTCGAAGTCGTTAAGAATATCGAGTACGAATTCGAAGCACTGAGCCTTATGAGGGTCAGCGTAAATGCCAAACATCGATGAAGAAATCAAGGATCTTGAGGCAGAGATAAAGAAGACACAGTATAACAAGGCTACAGAACATCATATTGGCAGGATAAAAGCCAAAATAGCGAAACTCGAGAAAGTCAAAGAAGAGAGATCTAAGAAGAGTGGTGGAACCGGTTTTTTCATCAAGAAGGGTATCTATCCGAGCATTGGTCTTCTTGGTCCACCGTCGGTCGGAAAGAGCAGCATCCTAAACGCAATAACAAATGCTGAAAGCAGGGTCGGAGCCTTTGACTTCACGACACTTTCCATAGTTCCAGGAGTGATGGAACACAAAGACATGAGGTTCAGAATTCTTGACCTTCCCGGCGTTATTGAAGGTGCACACGAGGGGAAGGGAAGAGGGAGGGAGGTCATCGCGGTACTCAGGAATGTTGATCTCATTGTCGTTGTGCTTGATCCATTTAAATTCGACACTTCATACATACTAAAGGAGCTGCAGAGAGAGGGCATTAGAATCAACCAGAAACCTCCCAAAATGTCGGTCATACTGAAGGACAGGGGAGGGCTTAACATTACCAAGGTCGGTAGGTCCGAATTCGACGTGGAACTTCTGGAATCGATAAGTAGGGAATTTGGGATCATTAATGCAGACATCATCCTGAGGCAGTCAATGACCCCAGATACATTCATAGATGGGTTGCTAGGAAACAGGGTCTATATCCCGGCTATCTTCATACTCAACAAGTCAGATACTCCAGAGTTCAAGAAGGCTCTGGAATCTCTGGAATCACTCGGAATTGACCCCATACCCACGTCGATTATCAAGAAGAGGAACATTGAACTGCTGAAGGAAAGGATAGCGGGGAAGGTCAGGATGATAAGAGTGCACCTCATACCCTCGAATGCCCCATCCGACGAGGAACCGATGGTCATTAGGGAAGGTGCCACTGTGGAGGACGTCTGCAAGGCAGTGCATACAGAATTCGTAGAGAAGTTCAAATTTGCAACAATTACGGGCAAGTCAGTAAGGTTCCCAAACCAGAGGGTCGGACTGGAACACACGGTCCTGGACGGGGACAATTTAACCGTATTCCTAAAGAAGGGATGATGCGGCAGAAAACGGCTACTATATAAGGTCTGACCAATATTTTTATATCGCTTCACTATGGGGTAAGAAGCCTAAAGGGTAGTGAAAATGTGGCAGACAGAGTACTTGCTTTCGTGGACTTGTTCGTAGATCCGGCTCGAATTGACGAGGTGATTTCTTCCCTAAAGGAAATTAAAAACGCGGTCCAGGTATATGAGGTTACAGGTGAATTTGACGTTATCGTGCTTGTCAATGTTGCAACCATAGAGGAATTCAGGGACATGCTTAAGAACAGAATAATGAAAATAAGCGGAATAAAGAGCACCGTTACCTCGATAGTGTTGAAGTCGCACAGGAACCATACTCTGGAAGTACCTGAATAGTCCGAGGTTGTAATATTTTAATGGAGGAATGCGTTAAGATTTCTATGGCTATTTCCCTTATGGCAATGGAATCCGAGAGGTTTGACCGGTAGGTGAAACTATGCTCTCTCTCGAAGATCTGTTCGTTGTCGCACTCGTGTGGGGAATAGTCATAATCCTTGCATGGTTCTTGTCTAGATACCTCCTAACAGTTTTCACAGGTGCCAAGAGCAGATTGGATAGATTCTTCCTTCCAATAGAGAATTTCATCTATTTTCTTGCTGGTGTAGACAGCACCGAGAAGATGGGTTGGAAGGAATACTTCAAGGCACTCTTTTACCTGAACATCGCCCAGGCAGTACTGGCATTCTTCATTCTGATGTTTCAGCAGAATTTGCCGCTGAATCCCATGCATTATCCAGGGATGTCCTGGTCTCTTGCATTCAACACCGTACTCTCTTTTTCCTCAAACACCAACCTGCAACACTATAACGGAGAAACCACACTCTCGTACCTGAGCCAGATGTCAGCCATTCAATTTCTCCAGTTCACATCTGCGGCGACTGGATTGGCGGCTGGGGTAGCAGTACTAAGGGGATTTGCAGGAAAGGCGAAGACGATTGGAAATTTCTATTTTGATTACGTCCGTTCTTTGACTAGAGTGCTCCTTCCCCTGACTTTTGTTGCCACGATAGTCCTGATCGCACTTGGCGTTCCTCAATCGCTAGGAGGATATTCATCTATTCCGACCCTCCAAAGAGATGCATATGAAATACTCTACAAGGGGCCGATTGCGTCGCTCGTGTCAATAATGCAGTTGGGAACGAACGGAGGTGGTTATTTCGGAGCTAATTCTGCTTATCCTCTCCAGAATCCTACCCAAATAAGCGACTTTTTTGAAATTGGTCTCATGATGTTCATCCCCACATCCATTCTGTTCTTGTTCGGAAGAATGGTTGGAGATAACAGGGAAGGACGCACTCTCTTTCTTGCTGCCTATGTCATTTATGGCATAGACCTCCTCCTTGCATTTCTTCCAGCAACACAGATCGGCAGGGGTATGGAAGTGAGATTCGGCTCAACTGCTTCAGTTTTCTGGACCGTGACAACTACTGCATTTACCACCGGTTCAGTAAACGCCTCCCTCTCGGCCTTCAATCCCGTTGTAATACTCACCGGATTCTTTGGAATGCTGATTCAGGCAGCTCCTGGTGGAAAAGGGGTCGGAGCGATGTACCTGCTAATGTACATCATAGTCACCATCTTCCTGGTAGGACTCATGGCGGGAAGGACCCCAGAATATCTTGGCATCAAGATCGAGGGAAGGGATGTGAAGCTTGCAGTTGCAGCTTTCCTAACCCACCCAATTATAATCCTGGTGCCGACAGTTGTTGCATTCGTGATAGGAGCAGAAAAGACCATCGGGTTGACTACGAACTCGATCGGTTTCACGAAGGTATTCTACGAGTACACGACTGCAGCAGCTAACAACGGATCAGATTTCCTTGGAGCATCAGCAAATACGGTGTTTTTCAATGTTACAACTGGTGTCGTCATGTGGTTGGGAAGATTCTTACCGATGCTTTTCATGCTCGCGATTGCAGATAGCGTGGCCATCAGGAAGAGGACTCCGAGTCAGGGCCTTAAAACAGGCAACCTCAGCTTCGTAATTATCCTGGTAGTCAGCATTTTCATACTTACCGTCCTGACATTCTTCCCCTTCCTCGTCCTTGGGCCAATACTGCAGTTCCTCCAAGGATTCAAGACGGGTTTCGGAGGTGTGGTCCTTGGTCTCTGATACTCCAGATGTAATGGAGAAGAGTCTGCAATGGCCCTCGATCTTTCTCGACTCATTCAAGAGACTCAACCCATATGTCCTCAAAAACAACCTAGTAATGTTCATAACGGAAATTACATTCGTTATCGTTCTCATTATGGCCATAGACCCAAACCTGTTCCCGATAGTCTCTATGGCAAGTGAGAGGATCTTCTACTCCGAAGTTGCGCTAATCTTGGTGATTACTGTATGGTTCAGCACTCTCTCTGACTCCATTGCCGAAGCCCAGGTCCGCAACACTGCGTCCAGTCTGAGAAAGATGAAGGAACAGATGACGGCCAAGAGACTCCTCTCTTCCAACAGGAGCAATTTTGAAGTGATCCAATCCGACCAGTTGAAAAAGGGAGATTTGTTGCTCATAAATCATGGTGAAAAGGTTCCCATAGACTCTGAGGTCTTGGAGGGAATCGCCATGGTGGACGAGTCCCTGCTAACGGGCGAATCAGCCAACGTAAGAAAGTCCGTGGGTTCAACTCTGCTCGGAGGTTCCGTGGTAACCACAGACACTCTTGTTGCCAGGGTATCAGTCAACCCAGACGAGACCTACGTGAGCAAACTCATAAGTCTCGTAGAATCTTCCTCAAGGCCAAAGACTCCCAACGAAATTGCCCTAACAATACTCATAGCAGGGTTCTCGGCTATTTTCACGATAATCATTGTAACGTTGCTGTTTCTTGGCGTCGCCCTGAACCTTGGCATCGATCTTGCTGTTGTGATAGCACTGTACGTCTGTCTTCTTCCGACGACTATAGGTGCACTGCTTCCAGCAATAGGCATCTCTGGAATAAACAGGATGTCCGTCAAGAGAATAATTGCCAAATCCGGCAAGGCAATCGAAGCGTCCGGTGATACGGATTCCCTCATACTCGACAAGACGGGTACCATTACCAGAGGGATGAGGAAAGCAGTAGAATTTGTACCTTCGGGGAAACACACAGAGAGGGAGGTGGGGGAGGCAGCTCTTCTGTCCTCGTGGGACGATGATACTCCCGAGGGGAAGAGCATTGTTGAGCTCGCGTACAATCTTGGATTTGTACCGCATGCATTTAGCTCCATCGAGAGATCGGAGTTCGAGGAATTCAGTGCCGCTACCAGAAGAAGCAGCATAAAAATGAGCGATTCGCATGAATTTCAGCTTCCGAAGAGTGGGAGAGATATACTCCAGAGAAGAAGACTCAGGAGGAAGTTCGTCTCAGGCCAACAACAACAAGATCTAGAGATTGTAAAGGGCGCTCCAGATGCCATCATAGATTATGTCAAGATCAAACCGCAGGACTTCGATGAAAAGCTTCAAACAATCTCCGAAGACGGTGCGACAATTATGGCTGTCGCAGAAACTGGAGATGTAATCGGATTCATAAAGCTAAGAGACGAGGTCAAGCCTGGCGTGAAAGAGAAGATAAAGGCTCTCAGAGAGATGGACATAGAAGTGGTAATGGTCACCGGAGATCAACCCATTACTGCAGGCGTCATTTCAAAGGACGTTGGTATTGAAGATTACATCGCCAAGGCAAGGCCAGAAACAAAGTACGAGTTCGTTAAAAAGGAGCAAAAAGAGGGCAAAATAGTCTCCATGATAGGAGATGGAACCAACGATGCCCCTGCGCTCTCTGCTGCGGATGTGGGGCTTGCAATGGCATCAGGAACCGAGCCGGCCAAGGAGGCAGCCAACATGGTAGACCTGGAGTCCAATCCGTCCAAGATTATTGACGTTGTTATGCTTGGAAAACAGATCTTGATGACGAGAGGAACTGTTACAACCTTCAGTATCGCAAACGACATAGCGAAATACTTCGTAATTGTGCCGATAATGTTCGCTGCACTTCCGGAACTTGGAGCACTCAACCTTATGCACCTGACGCCCCACCTGGCGGTTATTTCAGCACTGATATACAACGCACTGATCATACCAGCCCTGATACCACTAGCCCTCAGAGGAAACGCTTTCAGACCGTCCAGCACGATGAAGTTATTCCTCAAGAACGTTACGATATACGGGCTCGGAGGGATTCTTCTTCCCTTCATCGCTATCAAGCTAATTGCAATTCTTATAGTCATCCTGAGGGTGGCGATATGAAGGGAGTCAAGAGAATTTCCACTGCCGCCAGGCTTACACTGATCTCTGTCGTGATTTGCGGATTGATATTTCCACTGGTCATGACAGGCATAGGTCAGGTGGCTCTGCCGTGGCAATCAAACGGATCACAGGTTTACTTTGAAAACAGGTCGATTGGTTCAGAGCTCATATCCCAGAATTTCAGTGCGCCCGTATTCTTCCATCCGCGAAATAATTCGGCATCAGGAGTAGACCCGGATATTACGCTGAGCTATGCCACGAGCCAAATCCCCAGGATTCACAACGCGACAGGCATCTCCGAATCTTTCCTAAACGCAACTCTGCAAAAATACAGGCAATACACCCTGTTCTTCTTCGGGACACCCTACGTGAATGTACTGAATGTCAATCTGTTCCTTGTGGCATCATACCCAACGATCTATTCACCGTACGTCCAATGACGAATCGATAACACCCGTTATATCTGACGCTATGGTCGAAGCTATGTAAAACATTTAATGCATAATTTAACTTAGCCTAAACAGCGTAATGCAAGAAAGAGAAGAAGCTACAAACGTGCTGTTCTGGAGGATGAGAGCGACCATCGGAATAGTGACGGGACTGATCGTCTTTTTCACATCGCTCATCTTCTATTTTTCAAGCGTTCGCGATGATTACTTTATCGAACTGCTTGAGGAAACTTTATTGCTTATTCCCCTGCTCTTGGTCTCTTCCTATCTCACTTATGAGTTGGATATGAAGTACAAAAAGGTGAAAGCCGGTTATTCCCTGTACATCAGGAACTCTGTGTCTTACCTTTACATCGTCGTGCCGTTTTGGATAATGTCGGCGGTCGTCATTCTTTCTTTTGGCAAACCGTATCTAACCTTCATCTATCTAGACGTAATACTTTCTTTGATCATAACAGCAATAATAATCAACGTAAGAGTCCAAATCTGGAAGAGAATCTCGAAGGAGATTGACAGCCCAACCGTTTTGAAAAGGGCAAAGGGGATTTCAGAGAGAATGGGTATCAAGGTATCTGGGTTCCGGGTGGTAGATTGGAGCAAAACAAAAATTGCAAATGCATTCCAGGCTGGGCTGTTTAGGCCCTACATTTTTGTTTCAAACTTCCTCCTGGAG
The DNA here is from genome assembly GCA_014874235.1 of Thermoplasmatales archaeon. Classification (GTDB taxonomy): domain Archaea; phylum Thermoplasmatota; class Thermoplasmata; order Thermoplasmatales. The sequence goes on along the minus strand of JACWAC010000008.1, from coordinate 4,369 downwards.
AATCTCACGGAGGACGAGGACATGGCCATTATCGCACATGAACTGGCACACGCGAAAAGGAAGCATCTCAAGAAGACCCTGATCTTTGTTGGAATTGACATTCTAGTTATCGGAAACACGCTCTTTGCAGTAATAGTCTTCCTGCTAAACTACGGACTGAGGCTCGGCCTCGCGTTCGGAATAACCGTGTCCATCTTTACCACAACTTACGTACTTCTGCCTTTCCTACAGAGAAGGTACGAAAAGGAGGCGGACCTGATTGCTGCAAGTTTTACAGACCCAAAACTTCTCTCCGACTCTCTGCTCAAGATATCAAGATTGAACCATTCTCCTCTCAATCTGCCACGTCGTCTGAACCTCAGCCATCCAAGTACAAATGAAAGAGTAGAATACCTGAAAGAAATGGAAAACGATAGGGACAAGGAAGCAAACGATATGGGCATTAGATCCCGAGGGGAGCTCAATCATTGAATTGATCTGAACATACTAGGAGACTTTTAAACTCATAATGGAGCGGCAGCTGCCAGGTGAACAGCTGGATGAGTTCTCTCTCATATTGATCCCGGAAGCAGAATTGAGTTCTTACTGCGATACCTTTCCTACGTGATAGGACGATTGACTGGTGTTTGAAAAATGATAACAGGCACCTATAACCGCAATAACAGCAACCACTTCCACCATCACGCCGATAGGTCCAAATCACCCAAAATATATTATTCGATCCTGATTTCACGAAATAAAATGGAAATAAGGGCAGGGCAGAAATCAACCTATGTCAGGACTTTTACAGAGGAGGATGTTAAAATGTTTGGCGAGTTATCAGGAGACAAGGGAATCCATCACGTCAAACCAGACGACTTAGGAAGAATAATGGTCCAGGGGCTCCTCACTGCCACTATTCCAACGAAATTAGGTGGCGACATTAATTACATTGCCAGGGACATGATTGCACACTTTCTCAAACCGGTCTATGTGGGAGACAAAGTGAAATGCGACGCAGTGATAACGAACGTTGATGAAGACACCAGATTCTATAGAATGTCAATCAAGATGAATTGCGTTAACCAGACGGATGAAGAAGTGATGACAATGGATACTAATGGCGTTATAAGAAAATGAATTCCTGAAGGATAAAGATTCAAGAAGATGTCCCATGGAGAAGTTGGTGCCTATGCAGATTGACTCACGAGAAATATAGATGACTTGTTATAACATGTCAGTGGAGTAACAATTTAATCCAGTCGGGGTATCTGCTACTATGGACGTCAAGGAAATAAGGGACAGAATTGAGAGAATTGGGGGTGATGAAAAACCTGAGATGCCTAGATTTTCTGTCAGTTACATGGACCTGTCGATGAATCCCAGGATAGATTTCTACCGGTTCTGTAACGGGGAGTGGATAAATTCCCATCCAATTCCAGAAGACAAGGTCAGATGGAGTGCCTTTATGGAGCTCTTCGAAAGAAATAGATACGTCCTTGGCAAGATACTCGAGGAATGTGCATTCAGAGATCACTCAGAGGACCAAATTAGGGCGAAGGTGGGATCATTCTATCTCTCTGCTATGGATACCCAACGAGTTGAAAGCCGCAAGTTCGAGCCCGTCAGGGAGTTTGTAGAACTGATTGAAGCTATGGAAGATAGCAGCGAAATCATGACCGTTGTCTCAAAACTCCACAGGAAGGGGATGTCGTTACTGTTCTCATACTCGTCAGCTTCAGACGAAAAGAACAGCACCACATATGCATATTATTTGCAGCAAGGAGGTCTCTCCTTACCAAACAGAGATTACTACATTCTGGACTCGTTCGAAAGCATAAGAAGAGATTACAGAAACCACGTGGCAAACATATTTGCACTTTATGGACAGACCAAGGAGAAAGCCGAGGAATCATCCGAGACAGTTTTCGGTATCGAGCTAGCACTGGCAAAGTCTAGTAGAACTCCGGTTGAACTGAGGGACCCGGAGAAGAACTATAACCGCATCAAGTTTGACGAGCTGGAACAAACATTACCGAAGACAGACATAAAGAGATACCTAACAAATATAGGTCTGCCATCAGTGGTACACGTTGTGATAAGACAACCGGAATTCTTTGAGAATCTGGGAAATATGCTAGGCGAGGTTCCATTATCGTCCTGGAAAACTTATCTGATCTGGAAGGTACTGAATTTCGCGTCACCTTTTCTCCACGATGACGTGGCGAAAGAGCACTTTGATTTCTTCGAAAAGAAACTGTTCGGACGCCAAAAACAAGAGAAGAGATGGAAACGAATTGTCAGTGTGATTGACAGCGAGTTGGGGGAGGCTCTTGGAAAACTGTACGTGGAACAGGAGTTTGGAGAGGGGTCCAGGAACAGGATGGAGGTACTGGTCAACGATCTGAAGGAAGTTTTCGGAGAGAAACTAAGCAAGCTTGATTGGATGTCAGAGTCAACAAAGAAAAAAGCACTGGAGAAGTTTGGCAAATTCCGTGCAAAGATCGGATATCCAACAAAATTCATAGATTATTCTTCAATCAAAATCTCGTCAGATGACTATTTCGGGAACATATTGAGGTGCGAACTGTTTGAATTTGAGAGGGAGATAAAGCGAGTAAATTCACCAGTAGACAGAGAGCTGTGGGAGATGACTCCTCCAACCGTCAATGCATACTTCTCCCCCACGGAAAATGAAATCGTATTCCCAGCAGGTATACTTCAGCCACCATTCTTCGATCCGGAGCTGGACGACGCAGTAAACTATGGCGCAACAGGAGGAGTTATAGCACACGAAATAACTCACGGATTCGATGATGAGGGCAGGAAATACGATCTCAACGGCAACCTGAACGATTGGTGGTCAACAGAGGATGCTAAGGAATTCGGTGAAAGGGCAAAGTCAGTGGTGAACCTCTATTCTTCGCTGGAAGCACTTCCTGGCCTTCACGTCAACGGCGAGCTGACTCTTGGAGAGAATATAGCTGACTTAGGCGGAATCAGCATTGCGTACGAAGCACTCCAGAGAAGACTGCAACGGGACCCATCTCTAAGGAAGGAAGTAGATGGCTTGACTCCGGAGCAGAGATTCTACATAGCCTGGTCACAAAGCTGGAGAGCTAATACGAGAGAAGAAGCAATAAAGTGGCAGGTCTCTAACGACCCTCACTCTCCCGATAACTTGAGAGGAGAAGTTCCTGCAAGAGTTCACTTTGCGTTTAACAGTCACTTCAAAGAATCTGACGGAACTCAGAAGAATCCAGGGCAAAGTATTTCGATTTGGTGAAAACAAGACAAGGAAAACCACAAATTCAATTGATATGCGAGCGCCGGGATTTGAACCCGAGGCATGAGCTTGGCAAGCTCACGTGTTACCAGGCTACACCACGCTCGCTAAACCCTCCATTACTATCGAAATAAAAACCTAACTACGAAATTCACAGGGATGAATGTGGAAATAGGTGTTTCATGTTATTAGCATTACAGTTAGACATTACGATCTAATACAGAAAACAAATCAGTACAGGACTAAAGATCAAGGATTGAATCTAGTCCCCTTTTCAGACCTTTGAACTTCTGAACCTTTCGAATAGCCAGCAGTGTTCCATCAATGTATGGCTGTGCGCTGGTGCCTGCATCGTATCTTATACTGAGTCTCTCGTCTGGTTTTCCAAAGAGTACTTCCGCTCCTATGACTGTACCAGGAAGACGAATAGAATGAACTTGCGTATGGTTGACGCTTGCTCCTCTCGCCTCCTTTATTCCCTTCACATCGCTGACCGGAATTTCGCTTACCGGTCTTCCAACTTTAGACAAACGGTACGCCAGCTCTCTCGTCATTCCGCTTGGAGCATCCACCTTCTTCGAGGACGCAAAATCTACTACCTCCCAAGATGGCATGTGCTTAGCCGCCAGTACTGAAAAGTGCAAGAGTAGCGCTGCGGAGATTGCAAAATTCCCTGCAGCTATGACTCCAACTTCCTCTTTCACAGCCTCTCTGCCAATTTCGTCATAGTCCTCATCTGATAGGCCAGAAGTTCCGACCACGACTCCGACGCCGTTTCTGATTGCTGTCAGAACATTCGATTTCACGGATTCTGGAGAAGTGAAGTCCACGAGTACGTCCGTCGGCACTTCCAAAGCATCCCTCACGCTTGATTTTATCATCAACGAGAGTCCCTTAACGTTCAATATATCCCCGATATCCTTCCCGCTGGATGAACGAGCTACTGCACCTACGATGGACATATCTCCGGCATCTTGTATGGCTGGAATGAGCGACCTGCCTACCCAACCCGTTGCCCCGGCTACGCAGACTCTTATCTTATCCATAGCGAGCTAAGGATGTTCCAGAACTATGTATAACTATTCATGGTTTCAATCATAGCTT
>JACWAC010000063.1 GCA_014874235.1 Thermoplasmatales archaeon | reverse complement strand
ACAGTATGAGAGAAATTCATCTTTATTTAATCATACCTAAAGAAATGAATGTGCAAGGATGCACTTTCATGTGCACGATAAAACATATCCTTCGCTGTAATTCTTTAATGGGGATAAAATTGAAATCTAATGGCATTTCAAATGTCGTTGTGGTTGCGGTCGTCGTTGCGATAATCGCGATCGGAATCGGAACCGGTTTATTTGCCGGTTATTTCATGACGAAAGCTCCGATCGAGCAGACACAGGGAAACATTACCCCTACAAATGGTAGTCTCCCTGCATACTCGCTGGTGATGATTATAACAACCAACAACGCTTACAACAGCACTGTGGGTGATCAACCCGCATTCTTTATCCTAAGCAATGGCACTCTTAAGTCATCCGCCAACATATCAATACCTGCAAATAGAGAGATAGACCTGACGGTTATCAACTATGACGACGGAAATGGTTCAGTATCTTCCATATTCACACAGGTTACCGGAACGCTGAACGGAAAAGAAACGATATACAATAACACCAACATAAACTCGACAAATGGAGCAAACCAGATAGCAGTTAACGGAAGCGAGCAAGTATCCTCTGTCAATGCGAATATCACTGCACACACCTTCACTTTATTCAGAAATGGCACTGAAGTTCTCAACATACCCATAGTCGAGTCTAGCGTAATTCAGGCATCGTTCACACTGTCTCCGGGAACGTACTCATGGCAGTGCGAGGTTGCGTGTGGCACTGGCGATTCTGGGTGGGATGGCGCCATGAACACGGTAGGATGGATGACTGGAACTATCAGTGCCCAATAGGCCGGTAATGCGAGAGAAACGACAAACTTAAGAAAGCTCATTGGTCCTGTCGGACTTGGGATAGGTTTGACCTTAGAACTACCCCTAAAGTGACCTAAAACGTAGGGTCGGACAGGACCCGTTGTTTTTTTCTTATTTCCAGTAACCGTAGATGCAACGTTCAGAGTTCAAATATTTAGATATAATCACTCCATGATTACTATGGACTTTGGCAGCACCGAAGAGGATAGACTTATCAGAGACAATGCAAGGGAATTTGTCCAAAAATACGTGATTCCAAAGAGAGACAAGATTTCGTATACAAACAAGATTCCAGACGACATCATCCAGAGAACAGCTGATGCGGGTTACATAGGTTTCACTGTTTCAGAAAAGTACGGCGGGGCTGGAGGGACGATTTCCCAGATGTCTGCTATTGTTGAGGAACTGGCAAGAGGAGACGTTTCAATGGCTCTGCCCGTTTATGTGCTACTCTTGAATGGGTGGCCATCCATGCTCGAAAAGTATGGAAGCGAGGACGCAAAGCTGGAGATCCTCCCTTCTATAATCAAGGGCAGGACATACCTGGGAATTGGATCAACGGAACCCTCAGGCGGATCGGACGTGATGAACGAGAAATCCTCAGCAGTAAAGAAGGGTGAAGGATGGTCAGTATCAGGAGAGAAAGTCTACATCAGCGGTGTGAGGGAGTCACTCAACCTTCCCGGAGGAGGCGGATTTCTCACCCTTCTAAGAACGGGAGACAAGAGTCTGGGTTCAAAGGCATTCACGTCGTTCGCATTAATGATCAAGGGAACGGATGGGAAGCTCAGGAATGAAATCTCCACAACTCTATTCAACAACATAGCGAGAGAGGGACTCTCAACGGGCGGATTTTCATTTAGCAATCTGGAAATTGAGGATAAGTACAGGGTGGGAGAGATCGGACAGGGTTTCCGAGTAATCATGGAAGGATTCAATATCGCGAGGATCTATGTGGCCGCAGCTTGCAACGGAGCTGCCCTTGAAGCCTTGGACATGGGAAGGGAGCATCTCAGGACAAGAATGCTCTTCGATCAACCTCTGGGTAAGCAGGAAGGACTGCAGTTTGAGCTGTCAGAACTGTATGGTAAGCTGGAGTCTTCAAGGCTGCTGACCGAGAAGGCTGCCTGGACGCTGGACAGGGTTTACAGAAAGAAGGAGAAAGTTCCATTATCCGAGCAGAATCTTGCAGTATCTCTTGCCAAAATGACGGGACCACCGACTGCACACGAAATTATCACTAAGGTAATGATCTGGCACGGTGCTATGGCATATACAAAGGATCTCCCGCTAGGCGCGGCACAGGGTGGAGTCATGTCATATTATGTTGGTGCAGAGGGCGGAATCAACATAATGAAGCTCATAATTGCAAGAGAACTCTTGGGAAAAGAATTCTTGAGTTACAAATCATGAAGAGTTAGCTTTTTCTATTCCTTTATTTTTTTACCAGGAATCTTGAATGTCCCGTTCTATTCGAGTACATCAGGATGGACACAATTGGTAAGACCCTTGTAACGAGATATTCAAACCTTCATAGATTTCAAGCCGTAAATGCGAGAAGTATCCTTCTCTCGAATTTATCCACAAGACCATACTTTCAAAGCACAGTCCTCACCCGAGAATTGATCCAGGTTATGACCATGTTCCTCCTGATGAGGGTGTACCTGTGGGTCTTCACATATCACAAACAGCCACACACATTTCATGACTTCTCATACCAGAATAGGTAGAGTACAAAATCAATCGAACACTACAAATTCGACTTATAGTAGAGATTCTCAGATTTCAGAATAGATTTTTATCCAGCTTGAAATATGGAGTCCGAAGCCCCGTGGTGTAGTGGACAAGCATTCCGGACTTTGAATCCGATGACGGCAGTTCGAATCTGCCCGGGGCTATGTTTCATCTCAGCATCCGTTCAACATGGTTCCTGTTTGTTGAGAATGTCTACCTCATGTTTTGCATCTTCTCCCAAACTCAATCTATGAGTGACAGTTCTTCCTTACTCAGTTTCCAACCAATAGAGCCCACTATTTCCTTCATGTGCTCCAGGTTCTCCGTTTTTGGAATGGGTATCACACCCTGCCTGCTCATCAAGAAATTCAGAGCGATCTGAGTTGGAGTTTTTCCCAATTTTCTACTGACTTCCTTAATTCCTCTATTTCTTGAGGCTTTACCCTTGTCGATCGGGGTATATGCGACGACAGTCATCCCATTTCGATTGCAGTATGGAATAACATCTCTCTCAATCGCTCGTTCGGCAAAATTGTATTTGACTTGGTTGCACACAATTTCTGAAGAGTTGGTGGAATTCCTTGCTTCTTCCATCTGCTGTACCGAAAAATTGCTGACTCCAATGTACCTGGTCAAACCTTCCCTTTGGACCGATTCAATATTCTTTATCTGGTCTCCTATACTCATCGTTTCGTGAGGCCAGTGTATCAGAATCAGATCAACAGTCTTGATCCCAAGTCTGCTCAGCGATCCTCTCGCCGCTTTAATGGTGCTTTCTCTTGAGGCAAGATTCTTCGGCCACACTTTAGTAGTTATGAACAGCTTCTCCCTTCCGACTCTTTTAATGATTCCGCCAACAAAATCTTCCGTGTTGTAAATCTCTGCAGTATCAATGAGGTTGATCCCTCTGTCGATTGCATACACAAAAGCCTCCTCGCCTCTCTTGTAATCGCTGATGCCATATGTCCCCAATCCCAAAGCAGAGACTTTCTCGCCGGTTGAGCCCATGTGTTTGTACTCAATTCTTGGAAAGTCACTTTCCATGATGCTTGCAATCAAACTTCAATTAATTAGTTTGGTTGAGTTGAGAGCAACAAAAAGAAACACAACCAAAACAAACTCATTTCAATTGATTTTTGTGAATGAACACTAAACCGTTGACACAAGAAGTTTAATTATTTCCTCAAAATTGCCGGATATGAATGCAGAAAATGAGGTAGTGGTTCTGGGAATAGGTGGAAGCCTGAGGAAGGGCTCTTTCAGCAAGAAGGTACTTGAAAAGGCGGCTACCCTGATGCCAGAGGGTTCGAGACTCCAATTTGCAGACCTTTCGAAGATCCCAATATTCAACGCAGATTTTATTAGACAACCAGAACCAGCCGTTGCAGAATTTAAGAAGCTAGTAAGCGATACGGATGGTTTCCTTATCGTGACTCCAGAATACAACTACTCCGTCCCAGGGTATCTGAAAAATGCAATTGACTGGGCATCGGTACCAGACAACGTATTCGCAAAGAAGACAGGGGCCATAATGAGTTCTTCAACAGGTATGATGGGAGGCGCAAGGGCTCAGTATCACCTCCGACAGTCCTTTGTGTTCTTGGATTCCAGAATCATAAACAGACCAGAGGTAATCATAAATTTCGTCGACAAGAAACTCAACGAGAAAGGAGAATTTGCCGATGAGAATGCGGTCAAATTTATGCGTGATCTATTAAACAATCTTGTGGCTGAAGTAAGGACACAGAAATCGCTGAGTAAATAGCGTCCTCTCTCTAAAATCACGGGAAGTGGATAGACGGGAAGTAATAGATGATACCAAGGAAAGCGGCAAGAAATACGACAGAGAAATAGATGTGCAGCGATGTGAAGTTCGCAGTCAGCATATCAAGAAGATTTCTCTTCATGTTCTTTGCATTTCCTGCAATTCTCGTGAGTCTTATCGCCCAGGGTATTGTGAGTAGCGCTCCCAAAATAGGGAACAGTCTGGGTTCAATAAGTACTGCAACCACAAACAACGGGTATGATGCCCAGATGAGCGTGACATAGTAGATCAAGGAACCCTTGTCTCCGAGATAGAGGGCAACAGTCTTGACTCCTGCCTCCTTGTCGTCCTTAATGTCTCTCCAGTTGTTCCCATGAAGTATTGCAACTATTATCATTCCCAGCGAGAAGGAAATGAGAATCTGAGGAATACCCACAACGCCACCCTGAAGTACCAGTGATCCAAGGAAAATCCCCGGACCAAACGCAAGAAATACTGCCAGGTCTCCGAGGGCAATCCTTTTCCATCCGAACTTTGGCAAACCGTACAGCAGACCCGCAATAAGGCCAATTATAACGTACGGCAGTACAACTGGTCTCAGAACTATCAGGTAGATGCCCAGTGCAAGTCCTATGATGAACACTCCCGTGCTGAAATAGAGGAATCTATTTGTTGGAATCAGCCGATCAATGAGGACTCTAGCGCCAGCTGAACCCATCCCCTCAGGCTTGTCTGTCTTCAGGGCAAAATCGAAATAATCACTGAATGCGTTAAAAGATCCGTGAACCAGTACAAGAGCTATTGCAGACAGAACAAGAAGATACAGATTTATGCGATACGAAAAGCTCACCTGGAACGCGAGCAGGGCTCCAAATACCAACGAAGTAACGCTCTGCTGGAACGACCAAGGACGCAGGGCCCTCCAGTACCGGAAAGTTTTCTTTTCTGTCAGTTCCTCGGGTCTGAACTTGTTGTCGGTCTTCTTTGGTTGTCCCCTGAAATCGCTGAATCTCACGTTGTCAGGAATCATCTTCGCAATGAGCATGTGGCCTGATTTTACAAAGAGTGTGTCCTCCGGTACCTTGTACAGCAGCGTACCTCTCTCCTTATGAAAGTCCCTCGGTTCTCCAAGAATAGTGACCTTCCCAGTTCCCTGAATGAATAGATCAGGTGTATCGAAATCTACGGTAAATACTACGCTGTCAGTCTTTTGAATGTTCTTCAGAGTGAGGCTGCCTTTCTCTACGAGGAAAACAATTCCTCCTTCAAGTGCGTAGAAGACCTTAGCAGACCATAGGCTCTCACCAGTTGTCGTGAGAACCATCGTCCGACCTTTCCTGAGTAAACCCAGTACTTCTTCATTCATTGGTTGTAGAAAGTCAAATCAATATAAATAGCTTGAGCACCGGACTGGAAGGCTTTTCAGAGTCTGGTTGTTAGAAACGGGATGAGTTATTCAGGAAATTCAACCTACTTTAGCTCTTCTCTGAATATCCTGTCGTAGACGTTTTCCTCTTCTTCCTTCCTGATATCAAGTATGTTTTTGATCTTAAGGTCGTTGATATGCCAGTAGTGAATTCTCCAAGTCTTCCCCTTCATCAGAGTAATATCTTCACTGCTGGTTGAGAGAATTCCCGTTTCCTCGAGAGTATAGAAGACGTCCCTATCTTGCTGGGACAGAATGTTGTCTACGAGAGTGTCTTCAAAACCAAAGAAGCTGAGTACATAGTCCGCAAGTTCTTCAATTTCCTTTTGGTTCATGCCAGACGGTTTGAATATGACGTTCAGGGCTGTAACCAGCTCCTCCCTTTTGATAACCGCCATCTAGATTTCATGGTTTAAATGCACTAAATATTTATAATTATGTTCAGGAGGAAGAGATACTTCAGGATCAATTCTGGACCGCTTTTGCAGAGAAGTATCTAATTTGATTCCCTCATTTCTTTCTTAAGATTTTCTATGATCGCAACATCCCTTGGATCTACACCCCTCTTCTTCGCAAGGAAATAAGAGATGTAGTCTCCCTTGTGTATTAAGGTAAATGTGTTAGATAATTGGGTGGCTCCCTCGCCATCAATTTTGTTCATTCGTATCTTGCAGAGTTTGGAGGTAATCCTGATCCTGTCGACAATCTCTTTTTCCTGTGATTGGTGGGTAAGAACAAAGAAGTAGAACTCTGGTTTTCTGTAAGTATTTTCAAGAGCCATCGTGTCGTTGTGATTCAGTTCAGGGAAGGAAGTGGAATAGGCCAACACTTTTGCAT
>JACWAC010000062.1 GCA_014874235.1 Thermoplasmatales archaeon | reverse complement strand
GATTATCCGGAGTGGGTGTTGAAGTACAGGGGCGTCAACAGGGAGATAAGACACATCAAGGGGCACTATTACCTCTACCAGGTCAGGAACACCTGGGACAGGGAAAGGAAGAGGCACAGGAAGGTGACAGAGAAATACTTGGGGAGTATCACTCCAGACGGTCTCATAGAGCCGAAGCACGAGCTCCTCATGAAGAGGATGGGGCAGATTTCCGTGAAGGAGTATGGTGCTTCACAACTCCTGATGCAACTGTCCCGGGACATAAGGGAAGCGCTGAAGGAGAACTTCCCTGAGTGGAGGGAGATGTTCGTTTTTGCAGCCATGAGGGTTATCCATGTTACCGCCATAAAGAATCTGGAATTCCATTACGGCGAGAGCTACCTGTCGGAGGAGATGAGCGGAGTTTCCACCTATCCGAAGCACATTGGTGAAATGCTCAGATCAATCGGAATGGACAGGACTGCTGCCACATCATTCATGAAGACGTTCGTCACAAAATCCAGATACATGGCGATTGACCTTACTCACGTCTTCTCCCTCTCTGACAACATAATATCTGCAGTCCTGGGCCACGATCCTGATGAGAAACACCTGCCTATGGTTGAACTTCTCCTCCTCTTCAACCTGGAAGAGCACGAACCATCCTACTTCAGGGTTCTCACGGGGTCCATTACCAGCGTCATGAGCATTGCGTCAACCGCAGATGAATCCGGTCTGTCCAGCGTAGTTTTCGTTGCAGATTCCGGATTCTATTCCTCCGGTAACCTGAGCGTCATGGAGGGGAAGAGCATCCATTACATCATTCCCCTCAAGAGGAACTCAAATCTCATTCCCTATGGTACTGATATGAAGAGATACTTCATGTTCGAGAACAGGCCTGTCTGGTATTCATTCAGAACAGGCAAGAGGAGGATATACCTGTTCAGGGACCCTTCACTCAGGGCGGAGGAGGAGAAGGACTTCCTCAGGAGGAACGAGGGGAAGAGGGGGGCGGTGAGGAGATTCCGTGGTGTGGAGAGGGAGATGGGTACTGTGGCAATAGTGACTGACTTGAACGTATCGGGGGAGATACTCTACGACCTGCTCAAGTCCAGGGTGGAGATAGAGCAGGCTTACGACACGTTCAAGAACACGATAGAAGCGGATCGCTCATACATGAGGGGCGACGATGAGATGAGGGGATGGATGCTCATAAACTTCATAGCACTGATGCTCCACTACCGCATATACAATCTACTGAGGAAGAAGGACCTTCTAAGGAAATACTCCCCCATGGATGTCATGGAACACCTACAGAGGGTGAACAAGCTGAAGATAGGGGAGGAGTGGAAACTCTCGGAGATACCAAAGAAATCCAGGAAGATCATGGAGAAACTCGAGCTAAATTTCACTTAATACGTAAAAATGATAGAGTTACAGATTAATTCTTGATTTTTTTTAGGCTCCAAGTGGCCCAAGTTCAGTTGTCAGGTGTTCGAAAGAATGAGGAAAATATGCGCTCATCTGACAACGCTTAAATATTACGCTTCGATTTCAATCGGATCGGATGGAACTACGGTACTTCATACTTCGAAGACTCCTACTTCTAATCCCTACTATCCTGGGGTTGTCCATACTCCTGTTTATACTGATAGAGGCGATCCCAAAGAATACTCTCGCTGCACCTTACATCAATCCTCACGTAGGACATGTTCAGCAACAGATAACCAATGCTTTGAAAATTCTAGGGCTGAGTTACCCGCCACCTATCGCTTACCTATTCTACCTTGACAGGTTATTCCACGGAAACCTTGGACTTATGTCTATGGCTGGTTATCCAAATTCAGTTTCTGCTGCAATAGGATTGGCGTTCCCGAACACGATACAACTGGCGATTTTCGCTTCCATACTCTCTATCGCTATTGCTGTTCCACTAGGCACATATATTGGAGCAAGACCAAACTCGTTTGCAGATCAAGCGGGCAGAGTTTTTACCCTTTCAGGTTATGCAATGCCCGCTTTCGTTACTGCACTGTTCCTTCAACTTCTCCTGGGCAAAGGGGCACTGACGGGAGATCCGTTTGGATATTTCCCGATCTCAGGATCCTTTAACCCCGCCCTTATAGGCTATCCTCCACCGGCCTGGTTTGTGGGTCAATATACACTACCAACTCATCTTGTAATTTTCGACTCGCTGATCCATGGCGATTTCCCATTGTTTATCGATGCGCTTAAGCACATAGTCCTCCCAGTCCTTACCTTGACTTACGGGATACTAGCGGGCATTCTCAGGTTTATGAGGGCTGGAATGGTCGATGCATCAAATCAGGAGTATGTCAAAACTGCAAGATCAAAGGGAGTTCCGGAAAAATTTGTTATAAAGAGGCACATCCGGAAAAACGCAATGATTCCGACCGTTACAGTGATGGGCCTTCTAGTCGCTGGTCTACTTGGTGGGGCAGTACTCACTGAGACCGTATTCCAGTATCCCGGTATAGGATACCTCACGACGCAGGGAGTTCTTGACTATCAAGTGTGGCTGGTAATGGGGGGCGCTCTTGTGTTCGGTCTCATACTCGTGATTGCCAATCTAATAGTTGACGTGGTTTATGCAATGACTGATCCGAGGATCAGGTACTGAAGGAGATTAAAAAATGGTTAACGAATCAACAGTTGGTGGAGCCGTTCTGAAAGCACGCACATCGAAGCGGAATCCGAGGATGGAGGACTTCAGTCACACTTTCAGGCTTTTCATTAAGAACAGGATTGCCTTTGTAGGGTTTGTTATTGTTGCTGCCTATTTCGTTCTAACACTGCTCGATTACGTTTACCCACAATATCTTGGTGTTAGCAACATAAACACTGTGGCAAGTTGGGCGCCATCGCTACGATCCGCGGGCATTCCCCTCGGACCGACGCTATCTAAGGGGTGGTGGTACTATTTCGGAGAAACGGAGTACTTTGCGCCGTTGCTACCTGTCATGCTTGCCGCACTCAAGACGGATATAGTCGATTCACTCTTGATAGTCCTGGTTGGGGTTGCCGTTGGTGTAATTCTGGGCACCCTATCTGGATACTTTGGAAAGCTCTACGATGAGGTACTGATGAGGATCACCGATGTATTTTTCAGCATTCCAGTGCTCATTCTTGCAATTGCTATAACCACTGTTCTTGGTTATTCATTACAGAACGTGATGATAGCTCTCATTATTGGCTGGTGGCCAATTTACGCGAGGTTGACCAGAGGTGTGTCGCTATCGATAAAGGCAAACAAGTACATAGAGGCAGCCACTGCTTCGGGTTCATCCGGAATGAGGAACGTATTTGTGCACGTTCTTCCGAATGTGCTATCGGTGGTGTTCGTGCAATTCTCCCTAGACCTTGGATCGATTATTCAACTCTTTGCGGCCCTTGACTTCATTGGTTTTAACAAGGCAAACCCTCTGCTCCCCGAATTGGGAACTCTGTTGACTTGGGCTTCAAGTTACCTCGTAGGGGGACTGTGGTGGACGATGGTGTTCCCTGCATTATTCTTGTTGATATTCACGGTAGCCATAAACCTTATGGGCGATGGACTTAGAGACGTTCTAGACCCGAAACTGAGGAGGTAATCTTAAAATGATGGCAAAAACAGAAGCCACAAAGGATGAAAGCGACGTCTACCTCAGAGTCCAAGGTCTGATAACGCAGTTCTTTACTAGCAGGGGAATAGTGAAGGCACTAGATGGCATAACCTTCAATATAAGGAGGGGAGAAGTATTTGGTCTGGTGGGGGAGAGCGGATGCGGAAAGAGTGTAACCGCCCAATCTATAATGTACCTGGTCCCGGACCCGCCTGGGCGAATCATAGAGGGAAGAATATCGATCGACAATATCGATATGCTCACCGGTCTTGAAAGACTGGCAAAAATCATAATCAAATCCGAGACCGATGTAAGAGTCAAGAGGAACAAGAGACTAATAAAAAGGCACAACTATCTGCTATCCAAGATTCGTGGCGATAAAGTCTCCATGATATTCCAGGAGCCAACACTTGCCCTGAATCCAGTCATTAGAGTTGGAGACCAGATTTCAGAAAACATACTCCTTCATCTGAAGGTCGAGATGGCGAATGCTATCCTCCGAAGGGAGATGGCAACGAAGAAGGATTATGAAACGTTTGTTCAGAGTGTCTTGCGGATCGAGAATAAAGATCAACGCAGAAAGGATATCAGGTCGTGGTGCGAAAGCTATTCAATCGCAGATGCTGAAGAACTGGTTAGGAATCTCTTCCTTACTTACCAGGACACCGAAACACTGGTCAAAAGCCTAGAAGCGATAGTCAACGAGAGGAAGAGCGGAACAGATATCCACAGACTCGCAAGGGCTAGAGAGTATTATCAATATCAAGACCGCCTTTTTGCGGCTACGCTCAGACTGTCAGAAGCGGAGTCGAGTAAGAATGAGGAAGGAATTCAAAAGGCAAGGAGTGACCTCAATGTGTTGAAGAAGGAAGGAGGCGCTTTTCTGTCCTTCAGGATAATGAACAAGCTTATGAGGAAGAGGATTGAGGAACCCCTCGGAGACGCGGCACGCAGACGTGTACTGGAACTGCTCACCCTCGTCAACATCCCTGAACCAGAAAGGGCAGCCGTCTCCTATCCTCACGAACTGAGCGGTGGTATGCAACAGAGGGTCATGATAGCAATGGCTCTAGCAAGCAATCCGCTCCTCCTAATCGCTGATGAACCGACTACAGCCCTAGATGTCACAACTCAAGCTCAGATATTGGACCTCATAAGAAATCTCAACAAGGAGTTTGGCTCTTCGGTCCTGTTTATTACTCACGATCTTGCCGTTATCGCGCAGATGTGCAACAGAGTGGGTGTCATGTATGCAGGTAACATTGTTGAGGAGGCAGATGTGAACACCATTTTCGACAATCCAAAACATCCGTATACCCTAGGACTTCTACGCTCCCTTCCAAGGGCAGACAGGATCGCAGGAAAAATGGTAAAGCTTGACACAATTGCCGGTACGGTACCTAATCTGATAACTCCACCAACTGGTTGCAGGTTCCATCCTAGGTGCAAGTTCAAGATGGACATATGCGAACAGAAGAAACCTGAGCTCGATGATCTCGGAGGAGGGCACAGGGTTGCCTGTTTCCTCTACCAAGAACCAGGGAGTGCAACGAAATGACGGATGCAGCTGGAATGAACAACGGAAATGTCTTGCTCTATGTTTCCCACCTGAAGAAGTACTTCGATATTTCAAGAACTGGATTCCGGGTCACAGGCCACGTAAGGGCAGTGGATGATGTTAGCTTCACACTAAGCGGTAACGAGACCCTCGGTGTTGTGGGAGAAACTGGGTGTGGCAAAACAACTCTCGGTCGACTGATCCTGAGACTCCTGGAATCTACGGACGGAGATGTCTATTTCAACCTTCCTCGGGAGACGCTTGAAAGGATAAAGCAGCTGGAGATAGAACTCGCTCAGCTTGAGGAAAATCATGACGAGACTAGCAAGAGCAGGATGAAGGAGATTGGTAAGGAACTGGATAATTTGAGAGCGGAGTACTCGCTGACAAAAATGAGACCTTCCAAACTGAAAAAGTTCAGGAAGGACATGCAGCCCGTTTTCCAAGACCCATTCAGTTCACTAGACCCGAGGCAGATAATACGTGACGTTCTGGCGGAACCAATGAGGCTCCTAACGGACATGAAACCTGAACAGATAAGGGACAGGAGCCTTAACTTGATTGAGGAAGTCGGACTGAGTGAAGATCACCTGTACAGGTTTCCTCACGAGTTCAGTGGAGGGCAGAGGCAGAGGATAGGGATCGCAAGGGCCATATCGATAGAGCCCAAACTCTTGGTCCTGGACGAGCCTACGTCGGCGCTTGATGTTTCCGTCCAGGCCCAGATTCTGAACCTCTTGAAGGACCTTCAGGAAAGAAAGAATCTCGCATTCATATTCATATCACATCACCTAAACGTCATAAGGCTGATGTCGGATAAAGTGGCCGTCATGTACCTCGGGAAACTTGTGGAACTTACGGACACGGAGATGCTCTTCAATAATATGCTTCACCCGTACACAGAGGCACTTCTTTCGGCGATACCCCTTCCGGACCCCAAGGTCAACAAGTCAAGGATATTGCTGGAAGGGGAAGTCCCGAACCCTGCGAATCCACCGAAGGGATGCTACTTCCATCCCAGGTGCAAGTACGCAATGACAAACTGCGGCTGGTCTCCAAGGGACATAGTGGCACCTCTTCAGGAACTGTTGGAACCTCTCAGGATCGGGGAAAGCAATATACTCCCTGTCACGAAGGAGATACTGACAGATGAGACAAAGAACACTGTAGAAGTGGTGTTCGAAAGTGCTATAAATCAGACTAAGTTTGAAGCGTTCAAGAACATGCTCAACGAGGCTTCTTCCAAGGCAAACGGAGTAAGATTCCGTGCTATTAACGGCATCTCTCTTTCATCGGCTGGTTCTTCAATAGTTATAACGATGAAGAATTCTGACACTCCCACACTGAAAGAAGTCAGACCAGGGCACTTTGTTTCATGCCTGATGTACGAGAGAGGGGCGGAAACAACGGGTATCAGAGGAAGTAATGTCAGTCCGGCCGCGAGCTAGGGTCTATGAGGTAAGCGAAGAAGAGAAGGATCTGTCTTCAAAGGACCTGACGAGAAAACAACTGGTGTTGTATGTACTGAACGATTTCATCAGGGGGTTCTACGTAATAGGC
>JACWAC010000061.1 GCA_014874235.1 Thermoplasmatales archaeon | reverse complement strand
GGATAGACTCGAAAAGAATCTGCAGAAGTCTGTTTCGAAGAAGAGTTAAGTATTGATAATCCATATAACAATGTACCATTAGCCCCAATTCCAACGAGTGTTTGGATAATCAGTTAGGGAGAAACTATTGGCTTTGGAGTAATGGACGAAGAGGTGAGTCAAAGGATGGTTGGAAGGAGTGACGGAATGAGATGGCTCTGGATCGGTCTCTCAGGAATGTTCATCCTGATAGGATTGGCTGCCGTCCTGGATGTACTGCTTTATGGGGCGAGGACATTTTCCCCTGGCGGAAACACAACTTCCTATTTCTGGAACTGGGCACCGTGGAACTTGTTATGGAATCTTATCGGGTTGTTCATATTCCTTTGGGTACTCTTCTTCCTGTTCAGGGTATTTGTGAGACCATGGAGATGGCACAGGAATTGGGATTTCTGGGAACGCGATAGCGCTGAAGAGATACTTCGTCAGAGGTATGCTAGGGGAGAAATTACCAAAGATCAGTTTGACAAGATGATGGATGACATTCACAGAAACCGGGGAATGAATCTTTGACAATTTCAAAAAAGGAGATTAAGAAGGTGGAATCGCTTGGAAGAAGGTAAAATTACAAAGTGCAAACACTGCCATCACTTGATTGTTGCATATGAAGGAGCATGGGTACACTTAAGAAATTCTGAACTGCAAACGGGATGGCATTTTAAGCATGACAAGGACGGGAATACATCACTTGAATGCGGAATCGACGGATGTAAATGCAGTAACCCGGAACCAGAGAACGAAAACTATGGGGACATCGAAGACTTTGATTGAGTTGCAGAAGAGCTAGTAAAAAAAAGTTGAATAAATAATTAGCGCAATTTCCATTTTGGATTTTATGATCGTCTCTAGCAAACAAATTTTTGATCAGAAAGTCACTCAGATCGATAGAATCAGTTTTCAAGAAATCGTAAAAATTCACTTAAAAATGCAACGATCTGGGGAGTTTATTGAACGTCAATCGTAATTGATGCAAGGTAAAAATTCTTGTCTAATACTTGTTCTATTAATACAAGAAGCGTAAAGCCTAAGTAACACAATATCTATTTCTATAGGATGCCAAAGAAAAAAATGACTAAGAAGGCGGCACCAAAATCTTCGAGCAGTAAGAAAGGTGGCAAGAGTTCAAAGAAGGCCGCTCCTAAAAAGAAGAAGTGAAAAACTGAAACGGAATAGAACTAGTCTCAAAAAATATATTTGGGTTCCTTAACGGGACCCATGTTTTTTAGTAGGAGCTTTATGGATCGAAAGAACGATTCCGAGGCACAGTCTTGAGGTATTGCCGATGAAAACGAGATTAGTAGTTCATGTTGAATTTGAAACAGAGTAATACAATTCCAGTTCGATAAATGCTATTATAGTACGTAAACTAAAACAAAGTTGTGAAGGCTAAGTAAATCAACAAGAATACTTTTGTTGAGAACATGCTTTCGAGCATGCGTCTAAGACGTTTGAGATCTATCCCTGAGTACATCTGTTCACCTAACCTGGAAAAGGAAAGTAGTTTTTAGGTCCCCTGTAATTTTACACTACTGTAATGTTACAAGACAAAAAAAGACAAAAGTGGAAGAGAACTTTATAAAAAGTGATCTTAGAAGGACAATGCTCAAAGTGCACATACTGTTGAGGGCAAGAGATGAACGGATTAACCCATACTCTCTGGTCAAGGAATTTTCGGGAGATAAGCTGTTCAGTTCCTTCTTTAAGAGCGCTGCCGAACTTAGGGACGACACTTACAACTGCATAAGAAGTTTAGAGAAAGCAGGTCTCCTGACCTCTTCCCGAAAGATAGAGAAAGGGAGACTTAAGCTCTATTATTCAACAACTGGTATGGGCAACAAAGTGTTGAAGACATCAATAGAAGAATTCCACAAAGGTATTTCTCAGATTTCGAGGTTATTTAAGTAATGGTGACGAGAGGGAACCAGTCGTGAGAGGTAAGATTATGATAAAACACAAATATTGGCAAGGAAATAACTATCGATGGTAAGTCTAAGTAGAGAAATAGAACAGAAGTTTTCAAAATATCACTCTCAGAAACTTGTTGTCCTCAAGATTCTGGAATATGGGCTAAGAGTGGAGAAAGGAAAAGTACTTTGCAATGACATTGAAATAGAAATGCGCTCACTAGCAAAGATGTGCCAGGTGGATACAAGAGCAGTAAAGACTGCAATTAGCAATATTGGATCCGACAAGAAACTCTCCAAAATTTTTCAGAATATGAAGTCAACGATCCATCTGGGAAAGGTTGCACCATTTCTGGGATTGGGCGAGATAGTGATCGAACCCTATAATGCCAGGGACTATGGAATCATTTATCAAACCGTAGAGGTATTGTGGAAACACAAAGTGAGTATAAGACAGGCAATTGGCGATGATCCAGATCTTGTCGCAGACCCCAAGTTGTACATTATAACAGACTCACCAATTCCAGCATCCATTATTCCGGAATTGAAAAAGTCAAGCAAGATCAAGGGAGTAACTATTTACTGATCTATCTTTGGGAGCAAATTTCCTTTATAGACCGATCTGAGATACTTTAGCACAAATCGTAGATACCATTCTGAATGGCGAGATTTTGCGACTCAGCCCGAGACGGATTCCCTCTTCTGATCAGTCGCCTTTCTTCCAAAATCCTTAGAGTATTCTATTCACTTTCTCTTTGCCATTCTTATTTCCATCTCATGATAGATTTGAAAATGGGTAGTCGATTTTCCGTTCAAAGCTAATATTCTCTTCCCATGTCTTGAAGTTCCTTGTTTCATAAATGTCCATTCAAGTACATTCTTTCGAATTTTGATATCTATGCCCATGAAGTCTCCCAACAGATCAGAAAGTGCACAACTCCCAACTCATTAGTTCTCTTTAGTGAAGGTTAATATAGTACGATTTCCTACTATGGAGTACATATGATGACAATATCGCATGAATTGGCGCAATGTCGTAGTTACTATGCCAAAAACGAAGAAAATAGTGCAATGCTTGAGGATCAGAGGGAGAGTCAATGATGCATTCAAAGCTTCGTTCTGAAGCTATTGGTTTCAAGAATTCTATGCTTCAGGGCGTTGCTAGTGCGGCCCCAGCGGGAGCAGCAGTTGCTACTTTCACAGGTGCAGCACTGTATGCTCGTGGTGCCCTTCCTCTGACTGCACTTCTCGCCTTCCTAGTAGTTCTATTGAACGGCTACATAATTAGCAAAATATCCCTGAAAGTTTCTGGTTCTGGTGGGTACTATGAATACGTAAAGTCGGGGCATGGACCATCTGCCGCCCTTTATGCGGGATATGCCTACATATTCTATCAAATTATGGCAATAGCGTTTGTATCGCTAAGTATAGCAGTCTTCGTTCCAGCTGCACTCTCATACGTGTTCAATCTGAATATATCCTCCTTGTACATCATTCCAATCCTTGCTGCTTCTCTTGCCTACGGGTTCATAGTCTCTGTAAGGGGAATCAAGATATCGACTTCCTACACGATGATAATGGCCCTGATCGAAATAGGAGTCATAGTTGCTATGGGAGTCTATGTCTTGATCTCACATCCTTCCATCAATACGGCGTCCGTCTTCACACTCAAGTATTCCTATAAGGGAATAACCGGTGTGGCGCTGGGAGTTCTGCTTATGTACACCGCGTTTGCAGGTTTTGGGGCATCTACGCCCTTAGGAGAAGAAACTCGGAGAGCGAAAGAAGCAATCAGCAAGTCCGTTCTATACTCCGTCATTATTCTCGGAGTGTTCTTTGTATTCACGGCCTACTTTTTCACTGTTGCGTACGGTCCATCGAACATGGCAGGTTATGCGGGTGCCCTAGTTCCTGGCATCTCCATCCTTGGCGGATATCTTGGGGTAGGAGCTGCAATAGCAATAACCGTGCTATTCATCAACAGCCTTCTGACGGGCCTTGTGGTTCTAACAAATGCAACATCTCGTGTTCTAATGGCCATGGGCAGGGATGGACTTGCTCCTAGAGTGCTTTCAAAAACACACAGCAAAAGGATGACCCCTTACGTTGCCGCTGCCGTCGTGGCCGGAACTGCTTTTGCAATATCAGTAATTGGAAATGAAGTTCTTGGAGGCTTTAACGCCTTTGTAATGGCTGCAATAGGGGCAACTCTGGGGACACTCTTTGTCCATATAATCATAAACTCAGCGTTTCCTTCAATAAACAAGAAGTTCATTGGAAGATACGGTGTCGGAAGCATTGTACTAAGTGCCGTTTCCATTGGAATATTCATTTTCATTCTGGGTTCAACATACGTGGGTTTGCCTAATCCATTCCTGTCTGTTTCAAATGCTGCAATATTCTTCTCGAGTCCGGTGGGGTTAGGCTCGGTAGCATTTGTGGCATGGTCCGTGATAACTTTCATCTTCATGTACTTGAAGAGGAGAAGACTGAAAGAACTAAAGACCTCTGGGCCAATGGAGATGTCAATGGAATCGGCGGGTAAGTAAGGCGACCTTCTTTTCGACTTTTTCTTTGACACTTTCTGGAACACGAGCCACGGACGGAATATCTCTTGTTGCCAAGAAAGTGATCCTATTCTTTTCTATTTTGATATCCTCGTCCGGGTTTAGCCTGGTTGCGATTGCCCATCCAACCTGTTCTTCATCCGTTATGTCTATGTCATCAGAAACGATCACGTTGACCTTTTGATCCTCTCGTAGATCATGAGATATCAGAACGTTGCCGTTATTCGTCTTTACAACCACACGGTCATCCCCAACACTCTTTCCAGTTTGAAGATTATTTCCTTTCGTAACGAATACGACCTTTCCCGAACTTCCTGACTCATCCCGAGTTGGATCTGAACTGATAATAAACATTTTGGACATTCTCACAACATTCCTCTCCGAAAACTCATTCGACTGAGCGAGATTCACGAGGGACGCCTCCATAGTGAGATCGGTTTTTCCTTCGTTGACAAAGACGACCTTATTCCAGAGAGGATCGTGCCCGAGAATGGAAATTCCGAGTTGCTTTGCCAGACCGGGTTCAAGGCTGTCCACACTGCCGAAAGAAATGAACCTCCCTCCATAGTGGGGCCAAACCACCTGGTAATTTGGCCCCTTTGGAAGTGCCTCTCGAACGGACTTCATGACGATGGATGACCTTGGAACCGAAAACAGGTTTACATGTTCACTTGAGTTGGATGGTTGAATGTCGTAATATATGGGGTTTCGCTTCATTAGGATTGACTTGACTTCTGCAACGAATTTAGTGGAGTCGTATCCCATGTAACCTGCATACTCCGCAAATGGCCCTTCATCAAATGTCTCCTCAGGAAGGAACTCTGCCTCGATTGCAATCTCAGTCTCAGAGGGAATGGGGATGTTGTTCCTATGGCCTGGTGAAAATTTGATGTTAAATATTTCGCTTGCCTTTCCAAATTCATTATCGATGAACGAAGCTGCAAGGAGATAGAATATAGGATTGGGGCCGATTAGTATGGTCATCTTCAATTTATCCCCACTTTCCTTTGAAATGTTCAGATACTTCCAGAGGTGTCCATGGCTCCCCGCATCAAATGCGAACTTTCTCTTCTCGAAGGGTTGAATCCTTGCAAAGCTCAGATTGATTATTCCTCCATTCTCCGGATCTACCGTGGTAGTCAAACCCGAGGTAATGTATCTGCTGAAACCTCTTCTTGAACCGTCCAATTCGAAGTGGGAAGGTATTGGAAGATCGAACAGATTCAGGTCTTCTCCAGTTATCTTGGTTTGGAAAGAATCTCCTAGATTGGAGATGACCAAAGGCTCCTTCGGAATTCCATTGGCGACGCTTGACCACTTTTCAATCACCTCCCTGATGGATCTGAACCCGGAAAGCATCGCAAGTCGCTCCTCGCTTCCATAGATGTTGGTAACCAGCAAGAAATTTTTGAAACCCTTCAAGTTCTTGAAAATCAATACTGGTTTTTTCTTCCTCAAGCCAAGGTAATAGGCTGTGGGTTCGTAGTCGATGCTCACCTCGTCTTCAATTTCTATAATCTGTTCTGGATGTTCCCTTCTTAGATCTTCTACAAAAGATCTTATTGTATAGGCGTCAGGCTTGGACATCAATAAGGAGCCTAATCCAAGCCAGAATTAAACTTTATGCAGATACAAGCCTGACTTCATAATATCTTTAACGGTCCCTAGTCCGCGGTGAGTTCCATGTGAATATCTATCTTCACGTTGTCTCCAACCATGAGTCCTCCCCCTTCGAGGATCATGTTCCACGTCAGTCCAAAGTCTTTTCTCCCAATTGATGTTCCACCATCGAACCCTATCCGCCTTTTTCCGTATGGGTCGGAAATTGGTCCCTGTAGCTCTCCCGATATTGACACATCCCTTGTAACATCCCTTATGGTAAGCTTTCCTTCAAGATCCAACTTGTCTCCTGATTTTTTCACTCCTGTACTCTCAAATCTAATCAAAGGATGTTTCTCTATGTGAAGGAAGTCTGGAGATTTCAAGTGGTTATCCCTGTCATCTTCATTAGTGAAAATTGACCCAGCTTCGATGCTGAGCTTCACAGCAGAATTTCCAATGTTGTTCAGATCAAGTCTGACGTCCCCGTCAAAACTCTTGAATCTTCCTCTGACGTTTGATATCATCATGTGCCTGACTGAGAATTCCAGGTTGCTGTGTGCCTTATCTATACTCCACTTGTTTTTGTTTTCTGATATTTGCATAAGTACCTCATTATTACTTAATATATAAAAATAACTCAACCGTCAACG
>JACWAC010000228.1 GCA_014874235.1 Thermoplasmatales archaeon | reverse complement strand
TGCTTGCATAGAATTTCACGGTCGTTCCGGAACCGAAGGTTCCTCCATTTACCAGTACTATTGTGGACGCCGGAGTATGGGAAAAGACCGTAGGATCTAGTGTAATCGATCCGCTTGCTGCGTATGCTGGTTCTGCTGCAAAAGAGAGAATTGCGAAAGCGCTGAAAACCATGAATACTGAAATGATTACCGTAAGCATTTTCTTGTTGTTAGGTTTATTCATTAATTAAAACCTCCAAACGAAGGAGATGGTTGACAATATATAAGCTTTGTGAAAGAATATTCCACCGTCATACAACTCAGGAGTCAATGGTGTATTCAGTTTATTTTTGATATAGGATTGTGTGAATAAAGATTTGTATGACATTTGTCGTTTTATGATATTTGACAATATGAAATGATTGGAGACTTAGATAAATTAAGGCTCCCGAACAGTCAAGCTAAGACAAGTTTTAGATAACTTTAGCTCTCTTCATAACAAAGAGTAGTTTTATTGGAGTGAAGGATTTGATGCCGATTGTCTGATTTTGTTCTTGCTCATTTCTTGTCGCCTTACCATGGGCAGTAACATTATCTGGCTTGCTCCAGCTTCAGCTAAGGGAGAAATCAAGCATCTCAGTCTAACAATCTCTGTATTTGGTTAGTGTATCCCTCATCTTCATTGTTTTCTTCGGGTCACCAGCCACCTCTCTCATCAGGGATATCAGTAATTGGATTTTTGCACTCTCTGGTATTGATTCGAGTATCTTCTTGACCTGAGGGTCGACATCCTGGCTATCTTCGATTGCAGTTCCTTTCTCATTCTCTCCTCTTTCGGGCTCCTTTTTTTTATCAAATGATAAGTGACAGTTTCGGCATTTAAGAGAATCACTGGCATTCAGTTCGTGACATCGTGGACATTCCATTGGCCTTTCCTCTTCTATAGTGCTGTTCACTCTTGCCTGTATTCCATAGGCCTTCAGGATTGCATTGTCCTGATCCCTCAGAGATAAATGTACGTAAGTACTCGTTTGCCTTGATCCATGCACCCATCCCATTTGTGATTCAAGCGGTGCCTCTGCAACGCTGGTAGCCAACAAAGTGGCCCTTGTATGCCTAAACAGATGAGGGTGAATCCTTCTTTTGATTCCTGCTCTTCGGACCACTTTCCTTATGATTGAATAAACATCAGCGTGTAACAACTGCTTTCCCTTGATCCTATGGGATAAACCGCAAAACAACCAGGCCTGCTGATTTCTTCTATCGGGATGAGCATCTAGCCATTCCTTCAAGTATACAACGGAGTTGCCAACTATGCGGATCTGTCTTGGCCCCGTTTTGCCACTGACCTTCAGGATGGCTCCATATTCATCGAATACTACATCCCTGATTTCCATTGTGAGTAGCTCACCGATTCTGGCACCCGAGTCATAGAGGGTGCTGAATAATGCCCTATCCCTCGCGTTCACGCAAGCGGTTATTAGTGAGTTGAGTTCGTCGTGGGTTATCAGATCTTCCGGTTTCAA
>JACWAC010000060.1 GCA_014874235.1 Thermoplasmatales archaeon | reverse complement strand
ATCTTCCTGGTCTCTTTGGTGATGATTCCAGGTATTCCCCATTTCTCCAGATATTCTGACAACTCTTGTTTGAGAATTTCTGGAACGTGATTAACAACAATTCCTCTGACTCTGGGTCGCTCGCTTTCCCCCTTCTCCCTCACTCCGTAAGAACCAATAAAAGGGAAGGAAAAAACGAGAATCTGGCCGGAATAACTGGGATCCGTTATGGATTTCAGATATCCTGAGGGTGAAGTTGTAAACACAAGCTCTCCCTGAGAAATGACGTCCTTGCCGATGGATTCCCCCTCAAACACACCCAACCCTTCGACATACAGTCTGCCCGACTTCACTCTGACCTTTAGCGGATAGTGACTCTGAATAAAAACTTAAAGGTGGACCAAATGAGAGAGATCAAGATTGAGACTATGCTAAGTTTGCTCGGGTATGTATCTGAATTTCCTGAACTCTTTTAGTAAGAGGAGTAAGACACCAATTATCAATAGCCCGATTCCTGAGATCATATAGTCGAAAACTATTCCGTGAGCGCGAATGATCAACCCTCCAACAGCAAGACCTGCTGGAATTGCCGCAAAGGAACCAACAGAGTCAATACTCAATACCCTCGCTAGTAATTCAGTGGGGACAATTGCTTGAACGGTAGCAAAATATGTTGTATTAAGGAGCCCGAACATTAATCCCGCCACCGCGCCTGCTACGAGTGAGAGATAAATCACGTTCGAATACCCCATTAGAATGACGACACCGCCGGCGATTAGAATCGAGACAGCTATCAAAGGTCCTGCGTACCTGCTTCCATTGATCCGCCCTACAAGGAGTGCACCAACCGCCATTCCTACTCCAATTGCAGCGACAAGAAAACCAAAAGCAGAAGAGCTTGAACCAAACTTTACTGCCGCATAAACCACAAAAAATTGATAGAACATGCTACCAAAGAAATTCGCAGGGAGTCCACCTATTAGTGTGCCTTCCAATATAGGAAGATTCTCTCTCATGTACTTTATTCCGGCACTCAAGTCACTTGAGAACGAGCCCTGTTTGCGTTGCTCTTTAGATAATCTACTTTTGAATTCGCCTGCAATCTGGAATAGAAAGATTGCAGAAATTGCGTAGGTTATAGAGTTTACGCCAAGACCCCAGACTCCCCCTAGATACGCCACAATCAATCCTCCTGCGGCTGCCCCAACTGATTGAAATACGCTGAATGATCCCTGTAAAATGCCGTTCCCATCTTCCAAACTTTCTTTGTTTATCAGCATTGGAAGTAACGCCTGGCTGGCAGGCTGGAAGAAAGTGGTGAATGAATATACTATCACCATCACGGCGAGTATAAGCACGAACGAAAAGCCCACGAAATAAAGGAATAGAGCAATGAAAGCCATGGATATCATTCTGACAACATCTGATGTTACCATCAGCAATTTCCTATCGTATCTGTCAGCTATAACACCTGCCAGCAATCCCAGTATTATCCCAGGTATCACCCCAGCCATCCCGAGATAAGCTATGTAGAGTGCATTTTGAGTCACGTGATATACAATATAACTCACGGCTACTGTTGAAACCGATCCTCCGAAAGCGGCAACCGTGGTTGAGAGGAAAAGATTCCTGAATCCTGCACCAAAGCGGGGCTTACTTGGCCTTGGTTCCTCTTGTCTGTTGACAATTATATCAGTCTTTGACATGTCACTCCGCTCTTTCGAGGACTTTTATTTTCTTCCTCTAGTTTGGGAGTTCCCTCGAAATTCTCTCTATTTTGGTTATCTTGCCAATGTTCGCGCTTGGAGAGATGTTTGCACTCTTTACGTATCTCACTTCCTTGATTTCTGAGTATTTTTCAACCATGATATCGTTGCACTCTATTATTCCACAGTCAGCATCCTTTTCGATGGTGACCTTGTCTGCAAACACATCTTCCACCTCAGCACCTTTCTCTATGTTGATTGTTCCACACACAATTGTCCCCCTAATTCTTGAGTCCTTCTCAAGATCGATTTCTAGGGCCTTTATTTCCCTTGCACTCATTTTCCCCGCAATCTCTATTTTTTTTGCTTCTACGCTTTCTGCCTCCATTTTTCCTGCCACTTCGATTTTTCCAGATTTGAGCGCTCCACCAACTTCCGCAGAACCGCTTATCTCGAGGTCTTCACATTCGCATGATCCCCCAATCTTCAGACTTCCGCTGACTTCGATTGATTCAACCTTGACCTGACCGGTGATTTTCCCCGATCCGCTTATCTCGAGACTCTTCCCCTCGGCACTTCCTTCAATGTTCAGTGATCCTGCAAGGTCTATTCTCTTGAACTTGACTGGACCAGTGAGTCTGAGAGACCCACCTATTGAGAGGTCCTCTATTTCTTGCATGATCTTTGATGTTCGCGACAGTTATAAATATAACTCACAACTTGTTAGTTAATGAACAGATGCCGTCATGATATCATCAATGACATGTTGAGTGCGCTAATGACAAGGCCAAGAAGGATAACCGAGCTTTGCTCTGTCGGAAATGTCCCTGTCGATAGAGGAAAGGATATCGTGAAGTATATGGAAAAGTTTGGAATATTGCTTGAAACAGCTGAAAGTGGAGAAAAGGAGTACAGACTGACAGACAGAGGATACGAGTGGATAGGACTCTTCAAGCATTTGAAGAGAGCACTCCCCTGATGATTCCCGTAAAGCAAAATAGAACTCCCATTTGGAATGATTAGACAGAATTATTACTTTGTTGCACATCTGGGATTATGCCATTTGATAATGAAAATACCTATATAAAAATGGTTGAGATAAACGAAGAGGATCTATTTCATAAGAAGTTCGAGGAAAGCATAGAGGGCGTAAGAAAATTCTTTGACAAAGAGTATCCAAATTTGGTGAATGGAGAAGTGATAGAGCAAGAAAAACTCATTCATGTTTCTCCCTTGGATGGAAAGACTCAGGTTGGAAAATTTCAGATGTCTACAAAGGAAACCTCTCAGAAGGCAGTAAAGATAGCGAGGGATAACTACAAAGGATGGAATTCCAAGGGATATCTGGCCAGGGCGGAGATATTCCTGAAGGCAGCAGAGCTGCTCTCCCAAGAAAAATATGAATTTTCGGCACTACTCTGCTATGAGAACGGTAAGAATAGGTTCGAGGCGATGGGTGACGTCGACGAAGCCATTGACTTCATGAGATACTACGCACTTAACTTGGTGGAGAATCAGGGGTTCTCCAGATTCACGGGAACAGCCTACTATGGAGAGGATTCAAAGAGTGTCATGAAGCCTTACGGAGTTTTCCTCGTGGTAGCTCCCTTCAACTTCTTTTCCATAACGGTAGGAATGGTTAGTGGACCACTGCTCGTGGGGAATAGTGTTATTCTGAAGCCGTCATCTGACATTCCGCTTTCATCTTACAAATTTGTTGAACTTATGCACAGGGCGGGAGTTCCAAAAACCAATCTGATCTATCTTTCTGGATCTGGAGGCAGAGTCGGAAGAACTCTATACACCGATGACGGAGTGGATGGTATAGTCTTCACTGGGAGCAGGGACATCGGAACCAAGATATACAAGGAATCACAGGAAAAGAAGCCCAAGGTTGCTGTAACCGAGATGGGTGGGAAGGACACGATCATCGTAACGGACAAATGCGATATGGAAAAGGCGGTAGAAGGGGTCGCGAAGTCTGCATTTGGCTACAATGGCCAGAAGTGTTCTGCCTGTAGTCTTGCGCTAATTGACGAAAAACTCTACGAGACTTTCAAGAAAAAACTGGTAGATTTCAGCTCCAAACTTGTTATTGACGACCCCAGAAAGAAGGGAGCTTACGCTGGACCCATCATAAACAAGGATGCATACGAGAAATTCCAGAGAATAATGGAAGCGATACCGAAAGACAAGATACTGCTTGGCGGGAAGAAGATTCCGAGAGATGGGTTCTATGTCGAGAACACAATTCTGGACAACGTTGGTGATCCAAACATTGAGAGGGTCGAACTCTTCCTCCCGATACTGGCACTGAAACCCATAAAATCCCTCAAGGATGCAGTGGAGTTAGTCAACAGTATGGAATATGGACTGACGGGAGGGATATTCACCGAGGACGAGAAAGAGATAGAGTACTATTTCAACAATGCCGATGTCGGTGTCATTTACGCGAACAGGAGAAGAGGAGGATCGACTGGCGCCATGGTTGGATCACAGCCTTTCGTTGGATGGAAGATGAGTGGAACATCAGGCAAGGGAACGGGTTCCTTCTACTACCTGCAGCAGTTCCTCAGGGAACAGGCTCAAACGATCGTCAGGTAGAGATATTCTTCATCAGTTCGTTGACCCTTTCAACGAACTCCCCTTCTTTGCCAATCGGGACAATCGCGCCCGCCGCATTCCTGTGACCTCCACCGGTACCTCCCAGTCCGCTGGCCGCCTGCCTGAAAAGGAGTGAAAGTTCCACCTTTTCCGACAGTTCAAGAGAGATTCTAGCGGATATTTTTTTCATCGAACCCAGATTTGCCATCACCATGATTACGGAGGAGTTTGGAACTTTCTTGTGGGTTATGATTCTGGTCGCTATTGTGCCGGTGATGTTGTTCTCTAGGGCGTTTCCGAAATCGTAGTACAATACGTTTCCAACCGATTTGCCTTCGATTCCGTCCAGTATCCTGGACGCATTTCGAAGCGAGTCCAGGTGATCCGAATAGAGCTGGAGTGCTTCTGTCATGGTGTTCCCTCTTTCAAAGAGGCACAACCTGATCCCAACATCCGGTTTCCCCTTTCTGGAAGTAGCGTTGACGAGAGAGGAAAAGTCCCTGGCGTCCTTCACCATGGATGACTTTGGTTCACCATTGAGTTCATAAACTTCTCCTGTGAGACGACTCGAGTCCTGCCCCTCTCTTTCCAAAATGCCCTTGATATCCGTAATCAGCTCCTCTCTCTTCTCTGGCTCAAGGTCAATCCACCTTATCGTCTTGAGATCCCTCCTGTCAAAACCGTGTTCCACCAGAAAGTCCGCAACTGCTCTGGGATTATCGTAGAGCGATCTTATCTTTGGGTCGTTTCCAAACCTGAGCATGTAGGAAACGGACTTTGAGCTTCTTCCAAAATACCTTATGTCTTGCTTTATGTCAATTATGCCCATGTTCTTCGCAAGGAGCGCAATTTCTCCGTCCGTGTCAACCAGTCTGCCGAACTTCTTGTCGTGAAGATCCCCCACCGAGCCTACCACAGGGAGATGAGATACAGCAGAGACTTCAGGTAGAAGATTCGATGAGAACAGGAAGGTCGTTGAAGAACCAGACTGTGAAATGCTACCGTCCAGCCCTTCAAGGTGTGGGTTGAACTGGTAGATGTTGTTTCCATTCTCGGTGTAGTGTGTTTCGAGGGCTATTGGGTTGTGATGATCTGTGACCACGCCGCTGACGTTCCTCATGTCTTTCAGTCTGGCGGAACCCATGTCGTTGAACCAGTACACGTCAGAACCTCCCAATACATCCTGAGGAGTTAGTTGATTTCTAATGGTTACATCATAGTTGAGACCCAGTCTCCTTGCGACAAACACTGCAATCGCAGCAGATGCTATTCCGTCGGCATCGTGATGAGAGAAAATCCTTAACCTCTTTGCGTTGGAGATAAGTTCGACGGCTTCGCTAATCATTCAAAACGACCTCGCTTATCGGTGCTCCAGTTTCTTCCTCCACTTCGACAAAATTCCTCCAGGTTTCCTTACATTCACAACTCAGATCGTCTAGATAGGCATAATCGAGAGTTTCGCTGTATTTCCTTATTCCCTCGGAAAACTTTCTATCGCACGAATGGCCATTGTGCGATCCCCTTTTCTTCCCAGAGGCAGTTATGAGGGAAACAGTCGGAACTCCTACGCCCTTTAGCGATTGGAGAACGGTTACGACGCTCCACAACCACGGTGGTCTATAGTTCCCCTCCCTGTACATCTTTTCGACTAGAGTACCTCTCTGAATGTTCATAGGATTGATCGAAATGAAATCGCTGTAAGGTGCCAGATCCCTTGCCGACTTTATTGCATCCTTTACCGCTTCGCTTTCCGTAACAAAAGGTGGTTTCAGTAAGAGATATGTCCTGACAGATACACCATTCTCCCTCAGCAGTGTGGCTGCTTTCTTGAAATCGTCGAAGTCGTAGTTCTTGTTGACCGAGTTTTTCAATATGTCGGGGTCAGTGCTCTCCAAGCCAATTGCAACCTGCACCCTGTTTCCATACCTTTTCAGATCGCCCACTACCTTGTGAATGTACTCGGGTCTGCTTTCGACAATGAGATGGCCATATCCTTCCAGCACCCTTTCTATGATCTCGTGCTGTGATCCGGAATCGATCTCGATAGGATCAAAGAATGACCCAGAGGTGAATATCTTCAGAACCTCTCCTCTCGGAAATTCCTTAAGAAATGCGCTCACCTGGTTTTCCAATTCCGCCTTCCCTATTTCTGGATTGGTGTCGTCCCAATATCCACACATAGAGCATCCGGAGTGGTAACTCCAGCTGCACCCTCTCGTTCTCAGTATCAGTACCCTCTCCAGCGTTGTCTTTCCGTTGAAAAATTCTCTTTCTGTGTATGTAGTCACGTAGTCCGTCCTGTTGCTCCGTGATATCGCATTCCTAATCCCAGCTATCTCTCCTGCAAACTGGGGATCGACTCTATTCATTGCCTCGTTTATATATGTAAGTTATAAAACGATTATCTCTCTCACAAGGCTTCCCTGAGAATTGTAAAGCGAACAGAATGGTTTTTAATCCGATGTTAATCCAAAGCCATGTG
>JACWAC010000227.1 GCA_014874235.1 Thermoplasmatales archaeon | reverse complement strand
AGAGGATGCATGGAACAAATTTGGGGGGAGGTATTCCTCAATAAGACCAGAGATTGCACTTGAGCAATCTACTTCAGGAAAGTATGTTGCAAGACTCCTGAGGAATAAAGGATTCTCAGTACACTTAGGGGTTGTTAATAAATAATATTTCTATTTATACGAGAACTGACTATCTTCTTATGGCTGAGGTAAAGGGAATCACAGAAATGGTCAGCAGGACAAGGGAGAAGTATCACAGAATATCTGGTTCATTCAACGAGCTTTCCCGTAGGTTGTGGGCTGCCAATGAGAGTATTTCCATAGGTTACGGTGGAATTG
Organism: Thermoplasmatales archaeon; assembly: GCA_014874235.1. Lineage (GTDB taxonomy): Archaea > Thermoplasmatota > Thermoplasmata > Thermoplasmatales. Next base: position 1,193 of record JACWAC010000227.1, on the reverse strand, counting down.
AGATAGTGTCCAGGGCAACAGGTCTCTCACGGCCGACGATTCATAAGGGAATAAAGGAGATAGAGGAGAGTCGCTACCCGAAGGACAGAACACGCAGGAGTGGTGGAGGCAGGAAGGATCTTACTGTGAAGAACCCGGATCTTGTCACAAAACTGAGGGACCTGGTTGAACCGTCCATAGCAGGCAATCCACAATCCTCTATCATCTGGGTCAGTAAAAGCCTGCGTCACCTGGAGACCGGAATGAACGCGTCAGGATATGCAATAAGTTATGCAAAGATCGGCAGTATACTCCATGGTGAGGGATTCAACCTGAAGGGAAACAGGAAGACAAGGGAAGGAAAAAGCCATCCCGATCGGAACGAACAGTTCCAGCACATCAGCGATACTGCAACAGCATTCATGGAATCAAATGATCCAGTCATATCGGTGGATGCAAAGAAGAAGGAACTCATAGGTAACTTCAGGAACAACGGGAAGGAATGGAAACCTCCCGGAGAAGTGGATGAGGTCAACGTATACGATTTCCTTTCAAACGCTGAAGGGAGGGCAATACCGTATGGTGTATACGACATGAAGACAAACGAAGGGTGGGTGAATATCGGCATCGATCATGACACAGCCGAATTCGCAGTTGAATCCATACGAAGATGGTGGAATCTCCTTGGGAGAAAAAAATATCCCAATGCGAGGAGACTTATGATTGCAGCCGACGGTGGCGGTTCCAACGGTTCTCGCGTCAGATTGTGGAAGATTGAACTGCAGAAATTCGCGGATGAATCTCATCTCGATATAACGGTATGCCACTACCCTCCGGGCATGAGCAAGTGGAACAAGATCGAGCATCGCATGTTTTCATACATTACGATAAACTGGCGTGGAAAACCCCTGAGATCATACGAGACAATAATTGAACTGATAGGTAACACGAGGACAAAAAATGGATTGAAGATATCTACGGACATCGACACCGGCCTGTATGAAACGGGAAAGGAGATATCAGACGAGGAACTAGAAAAAGTAAACCTTGTCAGGGATGAATTTCACGGTAACTGGAATTACATAATAGGTTCAAGAACTAGATAAAATAGAAATGTTATCTATTCACAAGTACTTAGCAGATCCTGCTAAGCTGGCATTGATATTCAAGTCATCGAAGAAGAACGACAGCGAGGATTCCTACAAGCTTGCAAA
>JACWAC010000226.1 GCA_014874235.1 Thermoplasmatales archaeon | reverse complement strand
AAAAAGAACGATGATGGGAAGAGAATCCTTCCAAGCTTAGGAGGTGATCCATCCGCAGGTTCCCCTACGGATACCTTGTTATGACTTAACCCTCCTCATCGATCTTGGATTCGAAGACATCAAGAAATGTCCCCTCATCCAGAACCAACTCGGATGGTTTGACAGGCGGTGTGTGCAAAGAGCAGGGGCATATTCACCGCGATTTGTTGAATCGCGATTACTACGGAATCCAGCTTCGTGAGGACGAATTACAGTCCTCAGTCTGAACTACGAACGGATTTCGGGATTGGCTTTCCCTTTCGGGATTGCAGCCCATTGTTCCGTCCTTTGTAGCGCGCGTGTAGCCCAGGGAATTCGGGGCATACTGACCTGCCGTTGACCTCTCCTTCCTCCAGTTTAACACTGGCAGTCTCCACATAGTGCGTGCTCTCTCGCGAGAGTACTGGCAAAAGTGAACGGGGGTCTCGCTCGTTATCACACTTAAGTGAACGCTTTACGGTACGAGCTGACGACGGCCATGCACCACTTCTCCATGTAATCGAGTAAATTCTTCAAGTTGACCCTCATACCATGGTCTTCCCTAGTGAGTTTTCCGGCGTTGAATCCAATTAAACCGCACGCTCCTCCCGTTGCGGTGCTCTCCCGCCAATTCCTTTAAGTTTCAGCCTTGCGACCATACTCCCCAAGCGGCACACTTAACACCTTCGCTCCGGCACTGCCCTTTCCCGAAGAAGGGGCAACACCAAGTGTGCAGCGTTTACAGCTAGGACTACCCGGGTATCTAATCCGGTTTGCTCCCCTAGCCTTCGTCCCTCACCGTCGGAGTCGTTCTAGTGAGACGCTTTCGCCACCGGTCGTCCCCCCAGGATTACAGGATTTTACCCCTACCCCAGGAGTACCTCTCACTTCACCCGATCCCCAGTCTTGCAGTCTCTCCAGCATTCCCACCGTTAAGCGGCAGGATTTACCCAGAGATTTACAAGACCGGCTACGGACGCTTTAGGCTCAATAATAGTGGCCACCACTTGAGCTGCGGGTATTACCGCGGCGGCTGGCACCCGTCTTACCCAGCTTTTATTCCCTGATCTTTTTAGGGTCAAGAAAAGCCACCACCAAAAATGGCAATGGCACTCGAGTTCCCCTCGTCGCGCTTGCGCGCATTGCGAAGGTTTCGCGCCTGCTGCGCCCCGTAGGGCCTGGGTTCGTGTCTCAGAACCCATCTCCGGGCTACACCTCTCAGTGCCCGTACCCGTCATAGGCTATGTGGGCCTTTACCCCACCTACTACCTGATAGGCCGCAGACTCGTCCTTAGGCGTCGTAACTTTCAAACCCGTAACATTCCAGTTTTCGGGATCTATGGGGGATTAATCTCAGTTTCCCAAGGCTATACCCCACCTAAGGGTGGATTATCCGCGTGTTACTGAGCCGTCTGCCAGTACCTTACGGCCTGTGACTCGCATGGCTTAGTCGGAACTCGATAGCAGTGACCGCCGGCAGGATCAACCGGAGTT
>JACWAC010000225.1 GCA_014874235.1 Thermoplasmatales archaeon | reverse complement strand
CTTGTATATTCTTTTTAGCCAGATTTGATCCCGTATCTGGTCAGGGATACGCGGCTTTTGACTTGAGGGTAATTCCTCGTGATTCAGCATGCGCCTCCCTTCCTACATTCGGTACCCGGATAGGATGTTGCAGTATGTCTGCGGATAATGAACAAGTCTGAGGTGAGTGCAGGACATAGGGAGATAACCTGACAGGTGATGTGCTTGAATGCGTACATTGGGATAGATATGGCAAAGGACAAGTTCGATTATTGCGCAATGGATCGCGATCTGAACGTCCTCTGCACTGGAAACAACTGCAGCAACAGCATAGACGAATTCAGGAAATTCTCAGACGTTCTCACGAAGTTGAATGGTTCTGACATGGCGTTGAAGATAGGCATGGAATCCACAGGAATATATCATGTGCTTCTCTACAACCATCTCAGGAAAGAAGGATTCAGTGTGAGGATCCTGAACGGTCTTGAGGTAAGGGGAATGAAGAAATCCAGGGTGAGGAAAACTTCTAATGACAGTATAGATGCACAATCGATAGCGAGGTATCTCATGGTAACAGAGGGGAAGGAATCGTTCCAGTTCCCTGAGGATCTGGAGAACCTGAGGGAACTTGTCACGGCGTACGACATGCTGACCTGCAAGATCAGGACAACAAAGAACAACATAATCAGGGCTATGGACGTGTTGTTCAGGGGCCTCTCCAACCTGATCAGTATAAACGCCAATACGACTGACCTGCTCGAGAAGTACAGGACAGCAGAAGACTTCATGAATGCGGACCAGAATGAGCTTATGAAGTACCTGACTAAGAGAAAGACGGCTGGAATCATAGAGGCAGCGAAATCTGCACCAGAACCAGGGAACAACAAACAAGCTCTTGAAATTGAAATGTCATCGCTCATCAGGATACTCAATGTTCTAACGGATGAGAAGATGAAGATCGAGGAATCAATGAAGAGAGAGCTGGAATCACACGACCACGTGATAAAGAGTATACCGGGTATAGGCTCAATCAATGGATCAATTATTCTCGGAAAGATAGGGGACATCAAGAGGTTCGAAAATGCTGAGAAGCTTGTTGCATTTGCAGGCATCGACCCTGTGATAAAGGAGAGCGGTAAGATGAGACTGCAGAAATCGATATCGAAGAGGGGAGATCCGCTTCTAAGGTCTGCGATATACATGAGCACTATAGTGGCGGTAAGATGCAATCCAGTGATATCCGAATTCTATGAACGCAAGGTCGGCGGAGGGATGCCAAAACAGAAGGCTCTTGTAGCAGCATCAAGGAAGCAGTGCCACATCATCTGGTCCGTCTGGCACAACAATAAGCCATTTGAAATTCCTGAAAAGTTCAAATCTACCGACTGAAAGCACCGAAACGTAAGCCAAATGCCAGTAAATTAGCGAATGCTATGCATCCCAGGCAAACTGTGTGCGCGGGAGGAGACTTATTATAGGATGCTGATTCCTCTTGAGCATGTAGTATATCATCCGGAGAAGGTGCCTAGCAGCAGCG
>JACWAC010000059.1 GCA_014874235.1 Thermoplasmatales archaeon | reverse complement strand
ATTAACTATTTATATACACTGTATATAAACTGCGAAAATTATGGCTGAAGAAGAAAATATCGCGATAGAAAACATTGTTGCTTCAACGTCACTCGCAGAAAAGCTTGATCTAAGCAAGATAGCGCTTGCGTTAGAAGGGTCAGAATACGAACCTGAGCAGTTTCCGGGTCTGATTTATAGGCTCCAAGAACCGAAAACGGCAGTACTGATATTCAGGTCAGGAAAAGTAAACTGTACTGGGGCAAAGACAATTGATTCCGTTAACAAGACGATCAGCACTATAGTGGAGAAGCTTAAAAAGACGGGCATTGCTGTCAACAGCAATCCAGACATAGTGGTACAAAACATAGTGGCCGTCTATGATCTGAAAATGCAACTTAATCTGACAAACATTGCAATGTCTCTCGGACTGGAGAATGTGGAGTACGAACCCGAGCAGTTCCCCGGTCTTGTTTATAGGATAGAGGAACCAAAGGTCGTTCTTCTTCTGTTTGGATCAGGAAAGGTAGTCTGTACCGGCGCAAAGGAAAAGGGAGAGATATCGCAAGCTGTCAAGATCCTCAAGAAGGATCTGGAGAAGATCACAGCAGTCAAATGACCGTCAGGGAAAAGACGGGAAGAAAGAGGTACGTTCATTTCAGCAATCCAACTTCCGAGAAACTGCGCAAGATAGTTCAGAGTTTCGAGGACTCCAGGGTGGTAAATTATCAGGGGGTCGTCGCTCTCAGGGTCAGACATTTTCAGCTATCTCGTCTCAGGGACTTGGCGGTAGAATTGGGGTTAAACATTGACATGATTTCAGGGACATTGAAGGCGCTGAAAAGAAAGGTGTCAGAGGTCCAGTGAAAGCACATCTTCCATATCCAGGTTGGTTTCTTGTTCGATCCTCTTTCTCAGTTCTTCATCCCTCTCGAGCAGGTGGTAGAGATAGGGGAGCGAGTCCCTGTTCAAGAAGGAAGACGATTTATGGATGTACCTTCCCATTATCATTGAAAAGTCCTTTCTTATTCCCCTATACTTCTTAAGCGCGGCCATATTCCGGATGAGGGAAGGAAAAGAGAATTTTTCGAATCTCTCGCTCTTCAGACGAAGGATGGAAACGTATGACATGGAATCGTTAGCATACGACCAGAGAGAATAATTCATCCTCATTCTAACCCTTCCAAGAAAGAGATCGGCCCTTCCAATGTTCCTTAACGCGAGTTCAAAATCCTCAACATTCGAGTGAAGTGGGTATACGTTTTCGAGAAGATAGAGAATGAAGTCGTTTGGATCCATACCTATATTCATGATTTCTGCCCTAATGGCGCGAATATTCCTCTCGTGTCCGTGAAGTATGTCGTTTATCACGGTGTAGGCACTCAGTGTTAGATCTCGTTCTTCTGTTTCGTACACTTTTCCTATTCCCTGGAGATCGTTAACAGCAGCCCTCATGTCGCCATTAGCGTTTTCAGCAATCTCGCTAAGCTTGTCTGGTGGTGCGTAGATCCCTTCGTTCTTCAGGATATCCTTGAGAACGCCTAGAATCTGGGATTTCATGTACCTCCTGAACTCCACCTGTTCGCATTTTTCCGCTATGGATTTTCCAGTTCCTGTGGAGCGAAGGGCGTATAGGTCATTTGCTATAAGGATGACCGGGTTGAGTGTTTTTTCGAGAAGACTGGAAATGGCCGCCTTGCCTCCAGCATCGGACCCCTCAACGTTTCTCTCGTAAAGAGAGTCCACTTCATCCATCACGATCAGTTTCTTTCTATTCTTTTCGTCTGAGATGGAAGCGTAAAAGGAACCCTTAATTGCATTCTGCTCGATTGCGTCCTTTGACCTAATGTCGGAGGCGTTGAATTCCACGTATTCCCAGTTCATCTCCTTGGCCAGTGCAATTGCAGAGGAGGTCTTACCTGTCCCCGGAGCCCCGTATATTATCAACCCCTTCTTTGAAGGGGTTCCACTATCCCACCTTCTGGCCCAAGAAATCATCGTCTCAACTGCCTTCTCCCTCCTCAATTGACTCAGGAGCGCGGGTCTGTATTTCTCGGTCCAGGGGATTTCCACAACGATAGATGGCTCTGCAGTTAAAATGTTTGCCATCGACCGATACAAAGATTAAATTAATCACTTGCAGTTGTGGATTCATGAAGATAAATCTGAATGGCAAGACCAGCGATGTGAAAGCTGTCTGGTACGAGGAACCGGTGATCAAGATGATCGACCAGAGGATCTTGCCAGAGACGTTCAAGATAGTTGACATCAAGAATACTGCGGAACTCTACGATGCCATCAAGAACATGACGGTAAGAGGGGCACCTTCAATAGGTGCAGCCGCTGCCTACGGTGTTGCCCAGGCAAAGTCACTCGGAATCGAAGTGGAGGAAGCAGGGAAGGTTATCAAATCCTCCAGACCGACTGCAAATGACCTATTCTTTGCAGTAGACTTCGTCTTGCAGCACAAAGAGCAAGCAAAGCGGTATGCAGAAATGTACGTGGATTCAATAGTGGAAAGATCACGTTTGATAGGAGTGAATGGCAATGAGCTCATCGGGAACAACAAGAGGATACTGACTCACTGCAATGCAGGCGCCCTCGCCTCTGTTGACTATGGTACGGCCCTTTCTCCGATAAGGATGGCCAAGGAGAGCGGTAAAAAACCGTTCGTATGGGTGGACGAAACCAGGCCGAGACTCCAGGGGGCAAGACTGACGGCCTGGGAACTCGTGCAGGAAGGTATAGAGCACAAGGTGATTGCAGACAATGCTGCAGGTTTCCTTATGGCGACGGAACAGGTAGATCTTGCGATCGTGGGTGCTGACAGGATAACGAAGAATGGAGATTTTGCAAACAAGATTGGAACCTACGAAAAGGCAGTACTTGCAAAGGAAAATGGAATAAATTTCTATGTAGCTGCTCCTCTCAGTACGTTCGATTTCAGTATGGAAAGCGGCCAGGGGATTCCGATAGAAGTCAGGTCAGAGGAAGAGGTGAAAGAGGTGAAAGGGGTACCAATATCACCCAAGGAATCGATGGCTTACAATCCTGCGTTTGACGTCACACCAAACAGGTACGTGACAGGCTACATCACCGAGTATGGGGTATTCAAGAGCTCCCAACTCCCGATCCTGAAGGATAAAGGGAAGGAATCAATAATTGAACAGATCGAACAGTTTTAGAAAGGAATATTACTAATTACCTAATATTCTTAGAGTGTCTACGACACAGAGAAACATTCTATGGGAGTCTAAAGAATTCTGCGAAAGATCTAACATAAGAAGATACACCGAATGGATCAATAGTACATACTCCAAGAACTTCAAAGAATACGAGGAACTCAGAAAGTGGTCCATTCAAAATACTTCAGAATTCTGGGAATCGATCCTTCGTTATTTTGGTGTGAAAAGTGCAGGGAAGTATTCTCAGGTTCTGGATTCAGAAAATATGCCTGGCAACCACTGGTTCGGAGGACTAAGACTGAATTATGCGGAAAACAATCTGACTCTAGGAGAACAGGATTTACTGGCGCTGTTTCTTAACGAATCTGGAGAAAAGAGGGAAGTTTCACGAAAAGAGTTTCAGGAAAATGCTGGTGCAATACAGAGGTTCATGATCGATTCGGGAGTCGGAGAAGGGGACAGAGTCGCATCCTTCCTGCCAAACGTTCCGGAAGCAATGGAAGCCTTCTATGCAACAGCCGCAACGGGGGCTGTCTGGTCGAGTTCTTCCCCCGACTTTGGACCTGATGCTATTCTTGATAGGTTCAGACAGATTGGCCCAAAGGTGTTGTTTGCGCCAGAAAGCTACACCTACAACGGGAAGACACACAGTAAGATCGAAGTCATCAAGCAAGTAACAGAGAAGATACCAAGCATAAGGAAGGTGGTCATTCTGGGTGATGGCGATCACTCCGGAATCCGTGATTCAGTACCGATCGGTTCAGTCACCAAAGAAAAGAGGAATCTGAGTTTTACGAGAGTCCCATTCGATCATCCGCTCTGGATACTCTATTCCTCAGGGACTACGGGCCCTCCGAAGGCCATAGTTCACAGTCAAGGAGGAATACTGTTGGAGCATTTGAAGCTGTTGGGGTTACATTATAACATGAACAAGGGAAACAGGTTCTTCTGGTATACCACGACCGGATGGATGATGTGGAACGTCGTCGTGAGTTCCATCGGAACGGGAGCGACTGCGGTCCTGTACGACGGAAGTCCAACCTATCCCGATGACTATTATCTCTGGAAGATCGCAGAAGAAAACGGGATCTCATTTTTCGGAACGAGCGCTGCATATATTTCTCACTTAATGAAAGAGAAAGCAAACATAATGCAGAGGTACACCCTCAGAAACCTATTTGCCATAGGCTCGACCGGATCGCCTCTCTCAAACGAAACGTTCAGATACGTCTATGAAGGCATCAAGAGGGACGTGTGGTTGGCTTCCATAAGTGGGGGTACTGACCTCTGTACGGCTTTCCTTGGAGGATGTGCGTGCCTTCCGGTAATAGAGGGAGAATTGCAGTGTATCGATTTGGGCGCGGATATACACTCGTTCGATGATGATGGCAACTCTGTGATAGGTGAAGTGGGAGAACTGGTAATCAAGAAACCCATGCCTTCAATGCCGATTTATCTATGGAACGACAACGGTGATAAACTTGAGGAAACGTATTTCTCTAAATATCCTGGAATATGGAGACACGGGGATTGGCTCTTGATAACTCCATATGGTTCAGCAGTAATCTTGGGAAGATCGGATTCCACTCTCAAGAGACGGGGAATAAGAATTGGAACGGCGGAAATTTATGGAGTGCTAGACGAAATTGATGAGGTTAAGGATAGCATAATCGTAGGCATAGAAATGGAAGGAGGGGAATACTTCATGCCTCTTTTCATCGTCGCTGATGACGTAGAAGACTTTGATCGGGTGAAGAAGAAGATAACAGAGAAGTTAAGGACTGCCTTATCTCCTCGTCACGTACCAGATGAGATCATAAGGGTGTCCCAAATTCCTAGGACCATCAATGGAAAGAAAATGGAAGTCCCGCTGAAAAAGCTGCTTATGGGATTTCAGGCAGACAAGGCGATGAATGTTGGATCAATGGCTAATCCGGAATCCCTAACGGAATTCATGCAGATTGCAAACAGAATCAGGCCAAAATCGAAATGAGAATCAATATGGAACAGATTTTCGAAAAGATCTCTAAGAGTGGATCTTTTCCCACATTTGTTTTGCAAGCTTTCCATCGTAGAGGAATCTTGTATAATTTTCCTCAGCTTTCTCTCTATTTTTTCTGTGGTCCTCCAATAACAGGTTGACTTTTTGAGCGAGGATCTTCTTGACCTCGCCAGTCAACATCCTTCCAGAGGAATAATCTTCCGTTATCTTTTGCATTTCTCCGTCGTTTTCTTCAAAGATGTAGTAGAGCCACTGGTATGGTACGTCCACCCTCAAATCCGCCCCTAATTTTCTCTGCAACTCCGTGGTAGCCTGTCCGCCAGAAAATGCATACTTCATAATCTTCTTCTCGACAGTTTTTGGAGGGTCAGAGAGATAGACCGCAGATTCTGGTATAGATGAACTCATCTTTCCATCTGAACTAGCGAGTGGAGGGAGGAACTTGCTGTGTATTTCTGCAGCCTTGTAATATCCGAGGGACTCTGCAAGATCTCTCTGGAGCCTCCAGTATGGGTCCTGATCAATTGCAGCGGGAATCAGACATCTCTTCTTTTCAAACATAGTTGGGAAAATCTGGATTGCAGGATAGAACAGAATCCCGATGTTCGAGGAAGCATCCATTCCGAACGTAGCTTTGATCTGAGAAAAGTTCAGTTTCTTTGCAATGGAAGTGACAAGGGGGTACATGTTCCTGATGTATTCAGTGTCTTTGAAGATGAAGGTCTTGTCGGGGTTGAACCCGACTGCAATGATGTCCAGGATATTCTGGTGTGCCCATTCAGAAGTCTGTTTGAGGGTATATTCCTGATTCCTCATGAACTTCTCGTCGTCCGTTATTTCAATGTAAACGTTCACGTTAAATACATCCTGGAGCCATTTGGTAAAGAGGAATGGGACAAGATGACCGATGTGCATACCCATAGAGGGGGCCCGTCCCGTGTAGAGGAAGAATCCTCTCTTCTCCCGATAGTCCTTGAGAATCAGGTCAAGATCTCTGTGCGAAAAAAAGATGTCTCTGCGTAGCATAACGTGCAATCTGCCTTGAGAAATCCTGGAAATTTCCTCCAATATGCTCTTGGAAATTTTCTGGGTCCCAAACTGTTGAATCAGTTTCTTATAATCAACCCTGCCGCTGACCTCCCAAGGAGTAACTTTAAAGTTATCTTCTTGCACCAAGGATAATAGAGCCACCCAATAAAATCATTTTTGAGTCAAACAGGAAGTGAAAGACCAATGAAACGATATGGCTGCAGAAAATTCTTCTATACAAAGTGGCATGCATAAGCATGTCGTTTAACATTGAAATCAGGGGAATAAAAGAGGGGGAGGAAATACCAGTTAATTTCACATGCGATGGCGAGAATCACTCTCCGGAGATCAATACAAGAGAGGTACCGAATGGGACAAGATCGCTCGCACTCATAGTCGAGGACCCCGACGCACCAGTGGGATTGTTTGTCCACTGGGTAATATACAACATCGGGCCCGATGTTTCAACCATTAGGGAGAAACTGGAAAAGGTAGCTGAAACCAAGGAAGGTTTTCGTCAAGGAAAGAACGATTTTGGAAGAGTGGGATACGATGGTCCATGTCCTCCAGTGGGTCACGGGTACCACAG
>JACWAC010000224.1 GCA_014874235.1 Thermoplasmatales archaeon | reverse complement strand
CTCTTCGTCATCCTGTCCATTATCCACATTTGCTTCTCAAGCACCCTCCTGTCCAAGGAAGAAAACTTTTCCCAGTCGTCCTTGCTTGAGGCTGATTGACCCTTTCTCCTCTCCTCAACCCTTCTCCTCTTTGCGGACCCCATTTGATCACCCTGTCCCTTGCAAAACGTGACACATAACCATCTAAACCACGATACGATAATCGCTATTTTAGAATTTTGTTCCCTATTTCTGGGGGCATACAATTGTGCTGGAAAGCTCCACTCTACCCTTTTTCCCTTCCCACTACCACTATCCTCAGTCCCTTCCAGACCGTCCTGAACCCGGCAGAGCGAAGGCCTTCATCCAGCGGAATTCCCATGAAGTCCAGGTACTCCACCATCGCCTGGGAATCCGGATAGAGGGAGTTGAGGTGAGATATCATCTGTTCGGTGAGCTTCGCTGTTCCTGGCCTTTCATCTTGTGGCGAGGACTGCTCCTCTGTCTTCGTCCGAGGTCCGGATTTCTCATTTGAATACTTCTGCTTCACGTATTCCCTGACTCTCCACCAGTCCGCTTCTCCCTTAAAGCACATCGCCCCCTTGGGACACTTTTCCTTCCCTTCCAACAGGCAGAACACCTCCGCCTTCGTCCCTGATTCGATGATCTTTCCAACCTTGACGAGTTCGTCCTTGTAATACCTCAATGGAGAGACGAATACCGGCACCTCTTCATCCCCAACCTTCACAGAGTAGTCAGGGGTTACCATGTTGCCACCAGCTTCAATTGATTTAGGACTGCGGTTCACGAATGACGGTAGTTGTTCCACGGGGACTTCTTCCTTACCTATCAAGTCGGAAACGGACTCGTCAAGATGGTAGATGAATTCGTCCTTCCGCTTCTTCGCATCGTTGCTCCTGAGGGATATGGTGGCGTTGATCTCCCAGTCGTCGTGGGAGAGGACGGATCTGACAAACAGTGCGAGCTTCACTCCATACCTCTCGCTCTTCTCGAATATTGAGACAGGTCCATTCACTTTAATGATGTGAGTGGAGTCCTCTTTCCTCTCATCGTAGAGCAGGCCCTTGGACCTTATGCTCCTTATGAAATCGTTTGCATGGGACTTCGTAGAGACTTCAACCCAGAGTGATTTCATTATAACGGTCTCGATCTGCTCTCCGTTGAACTTCCCTGAAAGGATGTCAGGTGAAGCGTTGAAGGGTGAGATGAGGATCAGGTTGCTCTCCTTGTCACCGTATATGGCTTCGTCCACATCCCTAGCAGAAGAACTCATGGATGATGCGACCCTCTCCAGCAGGGCTCTCCTCTCATCGGGATTCACTATCGGGTTCCTCGCGATGGAGAATATAGTTCTTCTCACAATCTCTGAATCAAGGGGAGACGGTTTGCCGAATTCAGATGCCCTGAACATTATGAGAGCCAGACCTCTCATTATCTTTGGATTCTGAACCTTCAGCTCCATCGTCTTCAGTTCCTCCTCTATCTCCCCCCTGCTCTTTCCTACGCTCCTGGAGAAGATGTCTATTACAG
>JACWAC010000223.1 GCA_014874235.1 Thermoplasmatales archaeon | reverse complement strand
GGTAGCGGAGCTGAACGGTAAGTAGTCTCACAGTGTCCTCAACGGATATTTTAAACTTGAGTTCCGCACCTGACTCTAACTAAAAAGATTCACGCAGTCCGTGTTTTACGTATTTTCTCCGTATAATGACCGGTGATGGAATCTGTGCACTTTTGATGCACGGATTCTTATATAAGTTTGTGATACGGTCATGTGTTCCTGAGGATTTCCAGAAACAGGAGAGGCAGGAAGGTCTACGAATACGCACAGATAGCCGAGCGTTACAGGGAAGACGGCAGGCAGAAGACAAGGATCCTGGAATACCTTGGCCCCGTCAGGAACAAGGGTGATCTGGAGAGATACGGGAACGACCTGATCCTTGCGAAGGAGAAGGAGAAGCTGAAGACCAGGCCCATGGAAGAATTCTCCATCCTGCCGTCACTTGAATTCGGTATGATGTATGCATCGGTATCCCTCCTGGAGAACCTCGGTATCTTTTCGATCCTGAGGAAGTACGTGCAGGCATACCTACACCTCATAATATTCATGGTGGTCTCAAGGCTCACATATCCGTCATCGGATCTCGCACTCGTCGATCTCGCCGGAAGGGTGCACTATCCATGGTCCACCCTTGCTCCGGACGATGACAATGTATACAGGGCACTGGACAAGATCATGAGCCGCAAGGATGAGATCGAGATCGATATATTCCATGCACTTAAGCCTGATACATCCACCGTCCACTATGATCTCACATCGTCATACTTCGAGGGTAAGGAGAAGAACGATCTCGTCTTATTCGGTTATTCCCGCGACAGGAAGAGGGGGAAGGAGCAGATAGTCATAGGCATCGTAATGGCCGATGGCATTCCCATACACCATGAGGTCTGGCCAGGCAATACTGTTGATCCGAAGACACTCGAACCAACTTTGGATATGCTGAAGAAGAGGTTTGGCATAAGGAATACGGTATTCATTGCTGACAGGGCATTCGGGAGGTCAGTGTCACTGGATCTCCTGGACAGGAATCTGTATATCACTGCAGCCTACAGGTGGGATCAGCCATACCGCAATATCCTCATGGAGACGGATTTCACAGACTGTCATGAGATTGATGGCATTGTCATGAAGAGGGTTGCCATTGACATTGATGACGTGATGGGGAGCGCTTCAACCGAAGATCAGAGAAGGCTCGCCGGGAGGAGGACCTATATTGCGGTATACAACAGGGAGAGGGAGGCACTCGATCTTGATTGTCTGGATGAAAAGATTGATCTTGTCAGGAAGAGGATGGCTGAAATACCTGATCAGGGAGACCTGAAGAAATCCCTGGGGAAGCTGAGATCTCTCGTGAAGTTCACAAAGAATGGCGCATCGCTGAACGAAGACCGCATATACATCCTGAAAAGACTTGCAGGGAGATTCCTCATCGTTACCAATACCGACCTTGGGGAAGATGAAGTTGTATCCAGTTACAGGGAGCAGTGGTTGATAGAGAGATCGTTCAGGACTATCAAGTCATTCATAGAGATCAGGCCGGTATACCACCGGAAATCCG
>JACWAC010000222.1 GCA_014874235.1 Thermoplasmatales archaeon | reverse complement strand
CGCCTAATTTCAGAAGGGCGGTATTCACCTCCAATGATATTGTTGAAGCATTGAAGAATAAACAATTTATAATAACCTACACGCAAGCCAGAACCTCACTTATGAAACTTTCTGGTTCTGGTTTCCTCTTAATACTGAGGAAGGATAGAAAAATGTCTTTCGTTAATAGCACAATGGAGAAAAGACTGAATTATAGGGTTAAGAAAACAATCTTCAGCCTAGAAGACGTTTCGGAAGATGGAACTTTTGAAAGACACTCTATCAGATCGACAATACTAAATGATAAGGAGATCCCATTGTTTTACATGCATCTTCGGATAACTGGAGACAATGAGCGAAGTCTTGACCAATTCTCGTTCTCTGCGGTAGATTCAACTAGAGATGAAAATGCCACAATTGACTTCCTGGAGGATAAACCGCAAGACAAAAGTGTGTTGATAATCTTTGCCAATCCCATTCAGCCCGGTGAGGAAAGAACGATTTCAATCGACTATTTCTGGCCCGAAAGGGGCCCATCAAATACCTTCACAATACCGACCGATTTGGAAGACATGAAATTCTACCTTGTGTCAAAAAAGGAATTTGACTTGAAAGTTGAGAGAATCAATTCTTCAATGACAGAAAACATAAATGTATCGAGCAAGGTGAGCACGGAGAGTCAAAGAGGTGATCTGAAAGTTAAGAGCTTTGAATACAGAAATCTGCCAGCATTCACATCGTTCAAATTCAAATGGAGTCCGCTTTGATGAGGTTAAACAAAGTTCTCATTTGTCCATTATGTGGAAAGGAAGCTCGCACTTCAAAAAAGCATGTTCGAGCAAAGAATGGCAAACTTTACTATTACATAAGATTCTATCATGGCCCATCAGAAATCCATTTTTTACATACTGACTCGTCGTACTCATCATTATCTGACCTTAAGAAAAGAAGTGGGAATCTTCGTTCCGCATTAGAAGATTACATATCAAATGAGATGGAACCTGTAGAGTATACATTCACTTCCTTAAAGAAGGAGGTCGATAAATACTTCGGTGAAGTCGTCAACAATGAAGAATTCAGTAGGTCGCTTAAAGGACCAATTTCAGACGGTCTAATAGAAAGAAGAATAGAAAATAATAAACCAATTTATTCTAAAATTCTTGAAACTGGCCCCAAAAAAATGGTCGGAATTGATCAAGCCTCTATGACTTATATTTTCTCTGAGAAATCGATACACATCACTACGTTCTTGGAAATGAAAAACAGGAACCGGGTTCCCATAGATAAAATATCTCACTTTATTCCTTTCGGTCCTGTTGAATCCTTGGATCGCTTGCATTTGCGGGTTTACGATGAAGCTGGTGAAATTCTGATACAAAAACAGAATATTATGGTTAACGCCGCTCTCAAATTCATATTCTCAATTCCTTTAAACAGACTTCTTAGGGATGGAGACAGGAATTTTATCTTTATCAGTTATGAAATACCAAATTTGGACTATTCTGCAGATATCCTAGCATTAGACAGTATTGATTTATTAAAGATCACCATCGTTACTAGTAAAGGTTATCGTG
>JACWAC010000221.1 GCA_014874235.1 Thermoplasmatales archaeon | reverse complement strand
CCGGATTGGTATCGCCTCCAGTTCCGAGAGTATTTCAGATATCTTGGATATGGTCATCTCCCCGTTGACTGCCTTCTCGAATAGCCTCGATATGAGCAGTGAGAGTACGCACAAGAACACATGAGCCTCTATCCTATCGTCTCTCCTGTGGTTCACCGGCCTTATCTCTATGAAGGACTTTATCGTGCGGAAAGACCTTTCAATCTTCCACAGGTCTTTGTAACTCTTCACCACCTCGTTCAAAGGGAGATCCGTGTCCGTTACGACCATATACCTACCGGCAAGCTTTTTCATCATCTCTATCTTTTTGATATTCAGTTGCGTTCCACCAGATTTCGTGAAGGACCTGAGTTCTCCCAGTGCATCAGCGAGCGCTTTCCCACTCTCGCCTGAAGACATCGCTGCTTTTACGGTGGATATCTTGTCCTCTATCTCATCCATGTCAGATCTCTGCCTCTCCGGGTTCCACACCACTATGGCCCTCCTCCTTCTTGATCTGCGTACTTCCCTCTTACCCATGTCTTTGAGATTCCAGTCTAACTGAACTTCCCTTGCATAAATATCGAGATCGGCAATCCTGTCCCCCTCGGAGAATTGCTGGTTCATCATAACATCCCTATATGGCTGATCCCAGCGGTATACCGCCGTAATGTATTCACTCCTATCAAGGATCTTCAGTGAAGGCTTCCTTCCGAATGCCCTGTCACCTATGAATATCACCCTGCCAACGTGAAACTTGTTCCTCATATCCTTCAGAGTGGAAGGGAGCGTTTCAGGATCGATGGTATTCCCCTTCCACACTTCGTGGTGTATGGGTATCCCGTCAGCCATCGTTAGACCGACAACTATCTGCTTCTTCCCTCTTTTTTTGTCCCTGGAATATCCGAACATAACCAGGTCGTTCTTCTCCTTCCCCTCGAAGTATGTGGATGTGAGGTCATAATAGACCCTTCTCAGGTCTGGTTTAAGAGCATTCACTATGGCGATCTCTATCTCCTCCTTCTTTGAAATAAGTAGATCCAACGCCCTGTAGATCTGATCCTTCTTCAGTTCCTTGATCTCTGGATAGTAAGACCTATCGAGGAACCTCATGAGGCTTATGTCTGAATCTGGATGGATCATCCTCGATACTGCTGAGAGGAATATGATGTCCCTATGGTTCTCCAGTATGTCAAAAACCGGATTTAGGTCGTGAGCGATGAACCCTGTCGCATATATCATCCCGAAGTCCAGGTGGGGTAGGACGTCTATCTTTTTCAGATCTGCCTTCTCCACCTCTCCCTTCCTCTTCTCCAGGGCGAACATCCTCCTGTACCTTTCCACATCCTCCTGTGATCTTATCCTGCCGAGGTGCTTTACCAACCTTGTGTTCTTCTTGCCATCCTCCACGAAGTCCTCTATGATCTGTGCATATTCCAGTGTGTGAGACCCCCTCTTCACCCTGAGAGTCCTGAGACGCATATCCCCACATCACGAGCACTTACATAAATATTATCACGGCAATCCGTGATAACAAATTTCAAAGAAAACACGGAGAATACACAATCTCACAAATTCA
>JACWAC010000220.1 GCA_014874235.1 Thermoplasmatales archaeon | reverse complement strand
ATCTTCCTCGATTTCTTTGGTATCTCTGAGTACTTCCATTCTTCGCCTATCTTCAATCTGCTTATCCTCTCGAGGTGCTCTATAACATCCCTCGGGGAATAGTGCCTCAGCAAGTCCCTCTTCCTGAGGAGGTTGTAGATGCGGTAGTGGAGCATCAGTGCTATGAAGTTGACAAACATCCACCCCTGCATCTGGTAGTCGTCCCTCACGTATGTGCGATCGGCGTGAATTGTGTTCTTCAGGGAGTCGTAGGCCTGCTCTATGTCCACCCTCGTCTTGAGCATGTCGTATATCACTTCACCTGACACCTTTAAGTCCGTGACAACTGCTATCTTTCCCATCCTTTTCTCTATTGCCCTGAACCTCGGTACCGCTCCCCTCTTCCCCTCCTCCCTCCTCAGGAAATCCTTCTCCTCCTCTGCCTTGAGCGAGTGGTCCTGGAAGAGATACAGGTTCCTCCTGCCCGGCGACAGGGTGTACCACACCGGTCTATCTTCGAACAGGAAGTAGCGCCTCATCTCCCTGTCGTACTGAATGAGCCTGGAGTTGCTCTTTAGGGGGAGGATGTAGTGTATTCCCCTGTATTCGAGATCATCAACGTTGTTAGAAGAATAGAATCCCGTATCCCCTACGAGAACCATGTTCGAAATTTCCGATTCCTCCATGGTGCTGGAGATGCTCATCACGCTGGTTATCGATCCGGAGAGGATCCTGTAGTAGGATGGTTCCTTGCCCTCCATGTTGAACAGGAGGAGGAGTTGTACTATTGGAAGGTGGCTGTCCTCTGAGTCATGTCCAAGCATCGCCGAAATAACGCCTTCGGAGAGCGATATCACGCTCGTCAAGTCAATGGCCATGTACCTCGTTTTCGAGAGGAACGCCCTCATGAATCTAACGATTGATGTTCTGTCCATCCCTATGTTTCTCAGCATCTCACCTGTGTGTTTCGGATAAGTGGAAGCTTCCATTATTTCAGAAAGGTATGAGTTCTGGTAGTGGAATTCGAGGTTCTTTATCGTAGTGGTGTGGATGAGCCTCATGCAGCTAAACACAAAGATCTCCCTCCATTCAGGGAAGTTGTCCTTCAACGCTTTCCTGATGTCTTCCGACAGGTGCATCAGGAGGGATGATGCACCATACTCCTTGACGGATATCTGATCGTATCGCTTCATCATCCTCTTGTATTTCGGTTCTATCAGACCGTCTGGAGTTACCCTGCCCAGGTATTCATCCGTTATGAGCTGTGCCCTCCCCTTCTCCCTGTTCCATTCGCTGTGGACCCTGTTGAGGTAGTATCTATCGCCCTGCCTCGTGATGTGGGTCCCCTTTGTCTTCCACTTCGTAACCCATTCAGGGTATACCATATTGTAAAGATAAACAATATGATACTTAAGTCTTTTTCTTACTAAACCCAGTACAATAGCCAGAATAATGGAACATATTATGCAAAATAGACAGAGTTACAGTTTAACTCGTTATTTGTCTCAAAGTGCGAAAAACAGTACAGATAATTTATGAAGTTATTGGGAATCCTCTTGAGGTAATGCACAATGAAAAAGATTTT
>JACWAC010000007.1 GCA_014874235.1 Thermoplasmatales archaeon | reverse complement strand
AGATACTTCAGTTCTTAAGAGAGAAATAGAATCGAGGTCGATTCACTTCAAGTTACGGAAGCACAAAGGCATAATAATTGGAAACTCTGCAGGCGCTATTGTTTTGTCAAAAGGCGGATATGGTGATGGCAAATTCTACGAGGGTTTCGGCATTGTAGATATCATCGTTAGTGTTCATTCCAAATTGGAGATAATTGATTCTCTGGAAGGAAGAACACCGCCTATTATTGGCATCCCCGAGGGAACTTGGATATCTGCAAGGCAAGCACCTTCCGATGCTTAGAAGGGAACTGTTATATATTTTCTAAAGATTGCTATATATCATGCTAGATAGCGATGCCTCCACAGCCAAGACCTTGACCCTTGTGACCATAATACTGCAACTCATCTTCTTCGTGATTGGAATTTTCGGAACCATTCTGTTTGCTGCTTTCTTTGCTATAGGAACGGTGAGCACGACCACATTCAACAACACTATAGTGACTACGAATTTACCCAATTACTTTGGACTTGTGGCTGTCGTCTTTTCCGTATTCTTCCTGATCGGACTACTCTGGATACTCCTTGACTATTTCCTTATCTACAAGAAGCTTGCAGAAGAGAAAGTCAGGGAAGCAGAGACCCCCTCCATCGTACTGGGAATAGTTCAACTGATATTTGCCGGAGTGATACCCGGAATTCTCTTGATCGTTGCCTACGTGAAAATCAGAGATTCACTGGAAAGAAGTGCGAGACAGACTACACAGAGTCCCTCAGTGTGAGAGCGATATTCAAAACATGCGCAGGTTGGTCCACAGAGGAACTAAAGGCTATATTACCGACCTGGAGCACAATTCAGAAACGTACTCTGCAATTGCTGGCGTTGCTGTAAGTCCTGGTGAATCAATTCCTATGAGGTTTATGAAACCGGGAAGCCCATGATCCGCTTCTTCTCTAATCACAAAGTCTCTAAAACTATCTGATGGCCCCTGTAGCTTCGGTCTAACTCCTGCTGAATCTTCGCTGATTTGATACTTCACTATCGCGGGGAGATATCTCTTCACGTCATTTCTGAACTCTTCGCTCTTCGATGAATTCGTATATTCTATCGATTCAACATAGTAAGCATTGGGCCCGATTTTTATCGAACCAGAGAGGTCAGGAGTGAGATGGACTCCGAGTCCTACTCCCCTTGGAACCGGATATATCAACCGCCTGACTGGAGGTGGCCCCGACACCCTGAAATAATCTCCCTTGCAGTAATGCAATCTGTATCCCAGACTATCAACATCCAGACCGGGCAATGCAGCGACCTTGTCGGAGTACAATCCCGCCGAATTTATGACTATCCGGGCGGACAGATCGAATTGACTTCCCCCGCTTGTGCCAGAAAGTTCATACCCATAATTTACCCTTTTTATTTCGGTGACTTCGGTTGCCAGGGATATCGATGTCCCGTTCGTACTAGCCCTTCTGTAATAATAATTGGTCAGCTCGTCTGGTTCAATTATCCCAGTGGTTGGGGTATAGAGGGCCTGGTCAACTTTCACCAGTGGTTCCATTCTTCCTACTTCCCCCCCGTCCATAATTTTCATACCTTCTACACCGTTTTCATCTCCCTGTTTCTTGAGGCTCTCAATCTCTCTGATTTCATCCTCTCCTATTGCAACTGTCAGCTTCCCCAGCATCTTGTGAGAGATGTTGTTCTCGCTGCAGATTTTATACATCATCCTGTTCCCAGTGACACACAACCTGGCCTTCAGGGAATTCTTGGGGTAGTGAATGCCAGAGTGAATCACTCCGCTGTTGTGACTGCTGATCTCCTGACCAACTCTCCTGTTCTTTTCTAGAAGGAGCACTCCCTCATTTTTCTCTGACAGTTTGGCAGCAATGGCGAGTCCAACGACCCCGGCTCCGATGATTACAATGTTTGCTCTTTCCATGATAGCAAGGGATGGATCAGGCGGTGCTGAAAGTCTTTTTGGTTGACGCTCTTTACGCTACGCTCTATTTACATAAGTAGCGACGCTCCTCTTGTAGAGTTCCTTAAAGACCCCATCTTGTTTCGCCAGCTCGTTTAACGTACCTTCCTGCACAACGCTCCCCCTCTCAAGGACAATTATCCTGTCGGAGAGAGTTATGAGCGAGAACCTGTGGGAAATCAATATTAGAGTTCCATTTCTTGCAAAGCTTCTCATCGCAGTTATGATCATCTTCTCGGATCTGGCGTCTATCTGTGCGGTTGCCTCATCCATGATTATGATCTCCGGATTCCTGACAAATGCCCTCATGATTGACACCGCCTGACGCTGCCCCTCTGACAGATTTCTTCCCATCTCTCCAACCGGAGAGTCCAGTCCCTTAGGGAGATGCCGAAATATTTCCGACATACCGTAGCGCTCTATCAGGGTCAGAACTTCTTCTTTGGATATCCCCCTCTTGGAATATTCTATGTTCTCATAGATGGTTCCATTGAATAGAAAGGGCTCCTGGAGTACAGGGACCATTAGCTTCCTGTATGCTCCGGTTCGGATTTCCGTCAATTCCTTCAAATCCATTTCAATGTCTCCGACGTCGGGGAATTTGAACTTCAGGATTACGTTCGTCATGGTCGTCTTTCCTGCACCTGTCCTTCCGACTATTGCAACGCACTCCCCCTTCTTTATCTCTATTGTGACTTTGTCCAGAGCGACATTTTGATCATAGACGACCCTAACCTCATTGCTCTTGATTGAACCATCGAAGGTTGAAACGTCAGTACTTCCACTGTCCTCCTGGGGTGTGCTGTCCATGATACCATATATCCTTGAAGCCCCCACCATGGAGTTCTGGTACATGTTGTACAGCTGCGAAAGCTGTACGATGGGGTTGAAGAACTGCTGGACCCAGAGTATGAATGAGACCAAAATTCCCAGGCTGATCGCACCTCTCGCGAGGGAAAGGGAACCCTCGTATATAACCAACAGAATGCCTATCGCTTCTATGAACCTCGTGACAGACCCGTATGAAGATGTCAGACGGGTTGCTATCATGTTGGATTTAAAATTCTCGGTGTTCAGCTTTTCGAAACTTCCCTCTGTTTGAGCTTCCACGTTGAAAGCCTTGACCGTCCTGATAGCAGCAATCGTCTCAGCGAGATTTCCTGTTATCGCTGCCAGAGCTCTCCTAGTCCTAAGGTAGTTTGACCTGACCCTCGTCTGGAGAACGAGAGTGAAAACTCCGAGTGCTGGCAAAACTATCAGGCTGTAAACCGCCAACTCGGCATTGAAGTAGAACATGATTCCAGCAGCTATGAATATGGTGATGACGCCAGAAATCACGCTGGGCAGTTGGTAAGTCAGGAAGTCTGATATTGTTTCCGAATCGTTTGCGATCCTACTGATAAGGTACCCGGCCTTTACGTTGCTGTAGAAGTCAAGAGGAACCTCCTGCAACCTCTCGAACGCACGATCCCTCATCCCCTTGATGACGCCTTGAGCGACTCTGACTGCACTTAGATTCATCAGTCGGTTGCTGAAGAATTGCATCACGAAGAAGAGGAAGAATAGGGCCGCGTACAGGATAAGCATATAGAAATTTCCCTCCTGAATTGACTTTACTGCAAAACCGAGCGAAAGAGGATACAGCACTCCAGCTATCGCAGTCACCATTACGCCGATCCCGAACACCGTAGCTTCCCTCTTCTGGCGAAGTATGTCTTTCAGCAATCTCAGGGTTGTCCTCCCACCCTTCTCCGGTTTTATGTACCTGTCCTCTACGGCATCATAACCGGTTGACATTGAGTCCTTCCTCCCCCCCATAGTCGTCCCTCAACTCTCCCGCATCCACGATCAGAACCTTGTTTGCAAACGATAGGGCAGATTCCCTCAGGCTGACCATCAGTATTATTGCATCTTTCATCGACTCTTTGAGATTCTCGAAAATCGCTATTTCCGTGTCTGGGTCGACGCTGGATGTTGCATCATCCAGGATCAAGATAAGCGGATTCCTTAGTATCGCCCTTGCTATGGCTATTCTCTGCCGCTGTCCTCCGGAGAGAGTAATGCCTCTCTCCCCGACCAGAGTATCATACTTTGCCGGCAGTGATTCTATGAAATCTGAGATGGATGCGATCCTGGAAACTTCCCTCAGGCGCTCCTCGCCGACCTCGAAACCAAACAGTATGTTGTCTCTGATGGTACCCGAAAGAAGGATGATCTCCTGTGGGACTATCGAAATGCGGCTCCTGAGGAGGCTGAGAGGAATCTCTTTCGTGTCCCGGTCACCGAAGCTTATTTTGCCGGAGTCCGGTTCATAGTACCTTGTTATCAGATTCACCAGGGAAGTCTTTCCTGCTCCAGTTTTACCCGTAATTCCGATGAATTCTCCGGGGAGCACCTTGAACGTCACCTCTTTCAAAATGACCCTTTCTCCCCTACTGAATTTAACGTGATCGAAACTTAGAGTTCCGGGAGAAAGTAATTGAAGAGATTTCTCAACGTCTTCCTCATTCTCGGCGGCCATTATTTCTTGGATCCTTCCTATCGCCGCTCTGGAGTTCTCTGAAAACACTATCATTCTTCCCAGGAAAGATACGGGGAACGTCAGCATCGAAAATATGTTGACTGCTGCGACTAGACCACCAACATCCGCTCTACTGATCAAATCAACGTACCCTCCAATTCCTATTATGGCACTAGAGACTGCGGCAATGACCAGTGGCATAAGGTTGTTGAATGTTACTCTTGAACGGGCCACGCTGTAATTCTCGTCATAATACTCCTGGGTCATTCTGCTGTACTTCTCTATCTCTTGTTTTTCAGCAGCCAGACCTCTGACAACCCTCTGGCCAACTATGTTCTCCTGCAGGACTTCTCCCAGTCTCCCGTAAGTCTCCCTGATCTTTCTCCATATCGGCCTTTGAGCTCGAGACGACCTAATCCCCAAATAGATCAGTGCGGGGACTGCCAGTGCAAGGAGGAAAGAAAAGTAGGGTGAAATCACAAACAGAATCACAAATGCAGTTATTATCAAGGAAATAGTAGGAAACAGAGTCGAGAACATGTTCAGGATGAAATTCCTGGTTGCTTCTATGTCCTGAGTTCCCCTCGACAGCAGGTCTCCGGAAGTCTGCGTTTCGAAGAACAGAAATTTCTTCCTCACGAGATGTGCAACGTAATCCTTTCTCAGGTTGAAAGCAAAGGTCTGGCTTATGAATTGAGACCCATAATTTACGGCGAAGCTTACCACCGCCGATATGGTATATGCAAGAACGATCAGTAGACCGAAGTGAAGAACCAATGGATAGGCCCCTGATTGGAGCGCAGAGACAGCATCACCCACGTAAAGCGCTACGAGCAGTAGTGCAAAATTGGAAATTATTCCGGAGACTATGACCAGGGTGAAGACATGGGTGCTCTTCCTTAGGAAGGGTTTTGCAAACAGAACTGGATCAAGCACCCTTAAGAATGTTCCAGGTTTTCCTCTAACTTGAGGTCTAGCTGCACCCATTATGAATTCTTTCTCCCAGTATTATTATCCTCGTGATTGTGCCAATTGATATTATATTTTGGTCGATCAATTCGTTGTTCAGTTGTTCATCTGAATAGTCAGTCTACCGGCAGTGTTTTGGAATTCAAAATTGGACCTATATTTAGTCACTGAGTACTCCCCATGGAATTTTAAAACAGGTGCTAGCCAAGTTTTAAATAAGCAATCTCTCATGGCAATGCATGACGCGGAAATTGCTCATTTTTCTGGTGTTGGTGATATCCTTTGCGATGCTTATCCCTGGATTGTCTCTTTTTCAGAACTCCCACTCTCCGGCTGCGATAAGGACCCCTTCGGTCGCAATCACCACACCGACAGCCTCCAGTACTAACAACCTGAACACTCACCCAACAACGTACAAGCATTACCTACCTCCGAACCTGCACCCACTGACCAAAACCATCAATGGCATTATCTCGCCTTCCTATCCGAACAGCCCGGCTCCAATGGGAGTGGGCGATTATGGAATTACAAACACTTCCGGAACCCTAACGGGCAACTACCTTAATTCATCAAGCTTTGAGGGAACAGCTGTTTTAAACAACCTGACCACTATGGACCTCACTAATGACGGACCAGATCAGTATACGATGCAGCTTAACACAATATTGAGAAACGTCACTCTATTCGGAAACTCTAGCTTCGTCTTCTGGAATCAGAACGTCATTCTGTACACTGCCCACAACCACACACTCTCTTTCGAAGACAACATCTGGAATTTTTCCAGTCCGGCGTTCCTCATGACCAACAGCTCGTTCTACAGCTATGACGGAAACATAATAGCCCCTGTGTATTACTATGCTGTAGGTCCCTCACTTACGGTGACATACCCCTTCACCGTTCACCTCTTCCTCAATTCCACGATCATCGATAACAGGAATGCCGTCTTCTTCAACTATTCAGTGGTCAGTTCCAGCGGCACGTCCTCAGGCTCATATGACCGCGTGATATTCAACAGCACTTACGGAACGCCCTCGTCCTTTGTGACACCCCCTTCCTACTACCAGGTAAACCCGTTCAACTATACGCCAACAGGATTCATACCTTATGACGCAGAACTCATGATTGGAGGACCTGGAGGCGGAAGCCAAACCAATGTTATGTCAATAAACGGTACGATGACTCTAGCCTATATTCCAATGGGTACATCATCCAAAACATATGTTTCCGTTCCTTCAGCCTATGACTTTGGATCGGCTACGGGAGAAACTTCAACGGGAATCGCAGAATGGTGGTCAGGCAACACGGTCCACTTGGACACGGGTCCATCACTCCTATACGGAATGTGGAACGTCTCTTCGAATTCTGGATATCAGACGCTGTCAGGGTCTGTGACACCATCGAATTCCTTCATCTTCATAAGCAACGGAACTTTCAACGACTCCCGTTCCGGTTGGGCTCCAGTGGCAAACGATGGATCGTTCAGCTACGAATTGCCCCCGGGAGCGTATTCTGGAAGAATCCTGATGAGTAACTACGATCCCCAGAATTTCTCGTTCTCTTCGTCCACGACAATGACAGTTTCTCTGCACATGAATACTGCTAGAGGAATCTATACGCCCCTCGTTGCAATGAACAACCAACAGCTCGGGTACATCTCATCGAGCGGTAGCGGGACTCAGAGCGAGCCGTATGTGATAGAAAACGACCAGTACGCTGCGATAAATCCACTCTTCTGGGAGTATAACGATTACATCTTCCCCGTCTTCTCTGGAATAGAACTGGTCAACACAAATGCATACGTTCTGGTATCCCATGCGGCCCCATTCCTCATATACTATCCGTCCTTCACTTACCCCGTTCTCAACAACCTCGGTCTGCCCACTTTCAACTTCATGCCCACCGAACTCTACAACACCTCGCATGTTTCAATTATGAACAGTATCTACGAGGGTTGGTTCTTCTCTAATTTCCAGTCGACCTACGGTCTCCCGGTTATTGGAAATATAATAACTTGGAATGCGACGGATACGCTCATCGCTCACAACGATTTCATAGATATGGGGGCATCGGTCACTATATACGGTGGCTCTGGAAACTATGTCTGGGGCAACTATTTTGAGACGAGCGTGAACATTGCTCCGGTTGCCAGCTCGATAGCTTTCGCCTTTGATCCAATAGGGCTTACCCTCTATTCTTCCAACAACACGATATACAACAACAACTTCGATGTCCTGCTGACGACAGTGGTGCAGGATTACAACGTATACAACGGTGCAACTCAGATCTATACTAATTTCTGGAATGTCACTTCCGAACCTGCTTCGACTATCGTGACATTCAACGGACAGTCTTTCTCTGGTAGCGTAGTCAACAACGGTTATGTCTCCGGAAATGTGTACTGGGACGAAGTACCGGGGCAGCCATACAACGACTCCGGATTCGTTCAGACGGGTTATGATTATTCGCCTGTCGTTCCAAACACATACAACGTAACGGTAACGATCAATCACATGACAACCGCCGAGTCCGCACAGGTGTACCTTGTCCAGGACAGCATCTATCAATACCTCTTCGAAAATTCCGGTAAGTCTTCGGTGACCGTTCCGGTCTATAACGGAACGTACTTCATTGTCGTGGTAACGAACGGACACTTCTACTTCGACTTCCGCCAGACGGTGACCGTGAACGGGGCAGCAGCAAATGTCACAATAAATCTCTGAGCATAGATTCATTTTCTCTTATTTTTTTGTTTCCATTTTCAACTTCCCATGAATATTTATCCAGTTTTCGTCATTATCACTCCGGATGGATTTCGGCTATGCCAGTTTGGTTGGAAAAGTCAGGCAGAGAGATGAAGATTCTCTGCTGGTTCTATCGGGAACAACCGTCTCAGATGGTAAAACAGTGGAAAGAGCCTTGGCAGCGGTCGCAGACGGAATGGGGGGAGGGGAATACGGAGAAGTGGCAAGCAGGATAGCGATAAACTCACTCAGGAAAATTGTCGGACCATTGCTGTTGCAAGAAAATGTGCGGGAGAGCGTTGTCAGAGAACGGATGAACGGTGCATTAGTAAATGCAAACGAAGAGATACTGTCTTATGCGAGGGAACACAAGCTGTATTCGATGGGTACTACACTCACCGCCTCACTCATTTTTGAAGAAAGAGCAATCGTCGGAAACATAGGTGATTCCAGAACTTACATTTTCAACGGTGAAGGGGAAACGAAGTTGAAGACGAAGGACCATTCGTACGTGAACGAATTGGTGGAAGCGGGCAAGATTACTCAAGAACAAGCCAACTGGGACCTTAGAAAGAATGAACTGACGAGAGTCCTCGGATTGGAAGAGAACATCAAGCCGGATTTCTATGTGACCGGTCTGGAACATCATGATTCGGTTTTGCTGTGTTGCGATGGACTCTGGGGCGCAATTGATGAGAAAGAGATGGTTAGGGAGATTAAACGCGAAATCCCTGCCAAAAAGATCGCGAACACCCTTGCCAGAAAGGCTGAAGAAAGGGATGGGAGCGACAACATATCGCTCGTACTGATCAAACTGTAATTCTCCTGAAGTGAACGGGATATATTTCTGGGTGTTTTCACTCATCTAAGAAAACTTTAATAAACCTAAGTTCTTTGCAGATTTGGTGAATTTGAATAAAATAACGAGAGCAACAATAGTAATTTTTGTTGAGGGGGTTATCGTTTATTTCATAATGGTCTATTTGGTCATTGGACCGCTCTTCAGAGCGTTCTATGTTGGTCAGCCCGCGGTCGGAGAATTACCTTTTGAAATTTCCTACATATCCTTGGGAATTGCGGTGGCCTTTACCACTATCGCTCTGACAATTTACCCAGTCCTTAAGTTCAGACAGCCGGGTGATGCCATTGAAGAATAAACTATTGGTAGAGGTGATTTGGATAGTTGCCGTAGTAGCCATTCTATCATGGGCAGCTGTTTCCAATGCTGCATACCTTACTTCCGATCAGAATTATATTTCCAACCCAGTCTCCAGCGACCCAGTGGGAACTGTGATCAACGTTACTGGATACCAGTGGGCCTGGGCATTCCAGTATCCAAATGGAACGATTACCACTGACAAACTCGTTCTCAAAGCAAACACAACCTACACCTTGGTCGTAAACAGCAAGGATGTTATTCACGACTTCTACATCCCGGCATTCGGAGTTCAATCTTATGCTGTTCCGGGTCACCCAAATCAGGTCACGATAGAACCGATGAAGGCTGGTACGTACATTTTCGAGTGCGTTGAATACTGTGGTGAGTTACACTACGAGATGAGAGGAACGGTGGTGGTCACTTAATGGGCTTCTCGTTTGTACTCGCCGTATTCGGCTCGACGATTGCTGCCATAATAGCAATGGTGTTCCTCCTCTACTACTTCTCAATGGATTACAGGAGAAACCTGATCGGAGAATCTGCATCGAGCCTCTCTAGGGAACAGTCCAATCTACTCCTTTCCAGAATGAGAAGAGAGATAAGTTTCTCTGCTTTCTTCATGGATGATAGCAAATCAATCGGAATCAGATATCTGATAACGACTGTTATTCTGTTCTTCATTGGAGGACTTGCGGGAGTAGGCATGAGGATATCACTCTGGTATCCGTTTCCCACATTCCTGACCCCAATTCAGTACAACATATTGCTTACCGCGCATGGAACCATTATGCTCTACGGGTTCGCAGTCGGTAGCATACTTGCTCTGGGATACTACCTACTGCCCTCTGCCAACATGATTGAAAGGGACAACCTTGGAATTGTTAATTCGATAATGTACTGGTTCTTTCTCATAGGTTCGCTGTTCATAATCTTTTCAAGGAGTACGGCCTCCTGGTACTTCTATTACCCCCTCGTGGACCAGCTTTCGATTGCGGGCGGGGGTTCCTATTCCTTCTTCACCCTGATAGGAGTGAGCTTGATTCAGGTCGCTGCAACTGTTTCATCAATAATATTTCTGAAGATGATATTCCTAGATAGGAACAAGTCAATACCCGTTTCAAAGATTTCACTGTTCTCGTGGTCTATCGTTTCCAGTGCCGTTCTGATAATAACGTCCGCTCCGGTTTCGACCATCGCGAACGGTTATTTGATCTACGATCTGATCAATCCTGTTTTCTTTCAGGGTTCCTCCGTGCTGACCTATGCAATCTTGTTCTGGTTCTGGGGTCATCCATTGGTTTACGTGGCGATTCTTCCTGCTTTCGGCCTGATTTATGAGATGCTTCCAAAGTACGCAGGAGTGCCTCTCTATAGTTATAGAGCCGGAGTATTCTCTCTGCTCCTCTTGATGGTCTTTAGCGCACTTGTGTGGGGTCATCACCTCTTCAATAGCGGTCTTGGCACGATATGGGACTTGATGTTCTCCACCACGTCGTTCATCGTTGTTATTCCATCAGCGATGTCGGTGTTCAACTGGATAGCTACCCTCTGGACTGCAAGAGGAATAAGGCTGACAGTTCCCATGCTGTTTGTACTGAATGGAATCATCGATTTTATAATAGGGGGAGTTGTTGGAGTCTACTCTGCAGATGTGGGACTCAATGCATTCATCCACGGAACCTATGCAATAACATCGCACTTCCACTGGATCTTCATAGGAATGACAGCGGGGATGGCATTTGCAGCCATCTACGTTCTCTTCCCGACGCTTACCGGAGGAAGGACATACAACGTACCCCTTGCCAAAGTTCACTTCTACCTCAATTCTGTTGGTACAATTTTGATGTCGGGTTTCTGGCTTGTAGGCGGATTTGAAGGGATGCCAAGAAGAGTGGCTGGGTATTTCGGCATATTCCAGACGTATCAGGACGTGGCAGCAATCGGCGGAGTGATACTGGGGATTGGATTCCTTATTTTCCTGATCAATTTTGCATATTCCGCATACCAGGCTCCGGTGATGAGCAACGACAACTCGCTTGAAGGAGAGGTGCAACCGATATGAACAAGGCTACTCCGATAGTGCTGTTTGTACTGGTGCTTGTAGTAGCGGGAGCTTCATTCGCATGGTTCCTGACCAGTCCGGGAGGAGCAGCTTCTTTCACTCAGGGGTCTTACAACCAGACGAAGGTCATAGTTCTTTATGCAAATGCAAATGGATGGAACTACAATTCTACGCCAAATCCCACGCTCAATGAAAAACTTCACACATTGCTCGCATTCAAGGTCATAGGGCAGGATGGGTTGGCTCACACGCTGACCATTAATCCAGGAACAAATGAAAGTTCGAGCCTAAACGATTACGTTGTCAACGTTCAAATACCGACCACGGTCGGATCGGTCACATGGGTAAACTGGTCATTTTCGAGCCCGGGAGTCTACACCTACTGGTGTATTGTTCATCCCTATACCATGAGGGGACTGCTCTACGTCAACTCATCTTCCAACAATTCCTCTGCCGCTTCGCCCACAGGTTCCGGAATGATTCCCTCAAACGTGCCGAACACGAATGAATTTGCCTTGATTTCGAATGATAGCAATGAGAAGATTTGGTAGTGCATTCAGACTCACGAAACCGGGAATAGCAGTTCTGCTGGACCTCGTCGCAGTGACAACATTCTTCCTTGCCTTGAAGAACTTCACTCTGATCTGGAAGATAGTTCCTCTGTTGGTTTCAGGGACTCTGGCATCATTCTCTTCTTCCCTTGCAAACAACTACTTTGACAGAGACGTGGACTCGAAAATGAACAGGACAATGTGGAGAATTTCTTCAAGCAGTTATCTGGGATATCTTGTATCAATCCCAGTACTACTAGTATCTTCGTTATTGATCTCCCTGGTCTTTCTTAACGTGATTACCACAGTTTGGATATTCCTTGGCTTCCTGAGCTACTCTGTTCTCTATACGGTCGTACTCAAGAGAAAGACATCGTGGAACATCGTGATAGGTGGAATCGCTGGAAGTTTTCCCGCACTGG
Source organism: Thermoplasmatales archaeon (assembly GCA_014874235.1). Taxonomy (GTDB): domain Archaea; phylum Thermoplasmatota; class Thermoplasmata; order Thermoplasmatales. The sequence continues at coordinate 4,277 of JACWAC010000007.1, read as the reverse complement.
CCGGTTGGTCTGCAGTCGGTAGCCCATGGTCTTGGGCTTCCGTTTTCGTTGCTGTCGTGGTGTTCCTATGGACTCCACCGCATTTCTGGTCTCTTGCGATAAAGTACAGGGATGACTACAGGTCGGCGGGCATTCCGATGCTTCCATCCGTAACCAATGAAAGGAGGGCTATAGATGCTGTCGTTGGAAGCACCGCGCTGCTGATAGCGTTCTCATTGATTCCCCTCTTGATAAACATTGGATTACCAATTCTGTACAGATATCTTCTGATCCCCTTCTCAATATATCTGATATCAAGAGTTGCAATCCTAAAGTTCGGCAGGAGAGGTGGAATGGAATCCAGGGCAATCAAAACGTTCCTTTCCACAAACTACTATTTGACAGCGATACTCGCGATACTGATTGTGGGTTCGATACTGAGAATACTATGAACACGAGGGCCAGCAAGCTTCTAGAAGCGCTTCCCTTCGTACTGACAACTGCGCTGTGGAACGTCCCCTTCCTTCTCGGAGATGTAATCGTAGAACGGAGCCTTGTACCGGAACTTGTCTTTGCTGAAGTGGCAATACTTGGTGGTTTTCTCCTTGCAGCCATCTTGAGAAACAGGCTGGGGAGGCTGTACCTGATTACGTTCTTCATTTCTGTCTTGTTGACGGCAATAATGGCAGTGGAGGGCCTATGGAGAGTAGCCCCATTTTATCTCGTCTCGGCAGTGATATCATTCAGGTTTTTCACACTTAAGAAACGGAGTTCGGATGTCGCAACTGGCACGGTTGCGTTCGCCATCTTCATGCTGCTGTTGGTCCTGTCCACGAGTTTGAGATTCACCTTGTTCAGCGGAGCGGCGTCCTCCCAAGGATACGCTTTTTCCATCTACGACAATTCTTCTCCGCTTGGCGTTCCGTTCACCTACGCCTATGGCCTGGTCATAGCGTTAAGGAGTGCCAGTCTGACTCTCTCGCCTCTGACTGCGATTTTCTTTCCGCTCATAGCATACCTGACTGCAGACAACACCGTCCTGATCGTAACGGGATACAGATCAGAGAGCACTTATTCTGTTTCAAGTGCAGTAGTTGTCGCCCTTGCTTGCCAGTGCGAAAACACCATAGGCATCTTGTCAGGTACGGTATCTTCGCTAGCCATCTCCATCCTGCCTTACTTCATTTTCCTTTCGGCAGGACTCCTTCTATTGACGAATTTATATCTTCACAATCCCGTCAGAATGAAACTTCCCAGATTCAGATCTTGGCTGGTAGTTGTCCTGTTCATCGCAATACTCGCGGCAGAATTCGTCATTGTGTCGACGGGAATGGTCTACAGCCTCGCAATATTCGGGTTCGTATCATTCCTCTCAATAATCTCAGGATTCCTGCTCGGATTCGCAATTCCTACAAAGAAGTCCCTGCCCTCCTATTCAATAGCGGGTGCATTCGCGATCCAGAGCCTGATGTTCTGGCCATTCCTGATCAAGGAGGCACTCTCCTCCCCATGGGTTTTTGAGGCTTACAATCTAGCAGGGCTTGCAGCGGGACTAATCCTGTCTCTCTCCTTCAAGAATCGGAGAATCGTTACCAAGGTAGGTCTCATAGAGCTGATATTCTCTATGGAAACGATGATAACTGCGGTATTCCTGTACCTGACCATCTATTCGGTACCCATCTTCTCCGGTTTCACCGAGATTGAAGTCATTGACTTCTCCGTCTTCATCCTCGCTGTCAGCCTTCCAATAATGTGGTTTTCAAACATCTATCTTCTCAGCGTTCGTGCCTTTGGGACCTAGCCTCTCCTTGACGAAGTTCCTGATGTCGTAGAAGTGAATGTTATCGTAGGGACAGGCAGCAATGCACGATCCTGAACCAACGCACTTTTGACTCTTGAAGAAACCGTTCTTTATGAATTGTGCAGGGAGGTCGCCAAGCCCCACTTCGCACGCTGTAACGCAATCCTTCGTCGGACACGTGAAACAAACGTTTGGGTCCACCGCTTTGATCTTGAAGAAGCCGAGCTTGCTGAAGAAACCGACAAACAGACCGGTAGTGCACCAGCCATATCTCCTGCAAGGACTCATTCCTACAAATGGAATGGATATGAAGAAGAAGTACCAGAGCGTGTTCCATATCAGGAAAGAGTAAAGGATTGCTGGGTCGTATGGAAGATTTATGAGACGTATCGACACGGCAACGCTGAGTCCTGCAGAGATGAGCATAAAGACCCATGCACCCGCAGCAATCCTTTGGACAAGTGAGGAATATTTGCTGCCAATGTTCTTCATGCTCGTTTTAGACTTGTAGTTCATTGCAATCATTTCCTGACCCAGAGTACCCCCGTACATTACGGCGGAAGGACAGAGGGTGCCGCAGTACGACCTTCTCCCAAAGAGGAGGGCGAGTATTGCGTAAACTGCATAAGACAAGAGCATGGGAATTATCAGGTCTCCCCTGACTGGTCCCAGTGCTCCCACATTTGGCCACAGGGGCAGTTTGTCATAATTGAAGATGAATTTCGGTCCGTAGAGGGTGTAGGTGAAATAAGCCAGAAGGGCAAACGAAAGGTTGACCCTCTTCTCGAACCATTTTATCCTCTTGATCCTGATAACAACAAGCGCACCCATCTCGAGTCCCATCAGAAGAAGGAACGTGGGAGAGTTTGCGACCGTTCCGATGAACGGCAAGATGGACAGATAGACATTTCCAGAAAAGGCCGGCAGGGTATTGTTGGTGACGAGGTATCCGAATGAGAACAATCCCTTCGAACTTGTGGTAAATATTCCGGCCAAGACGTTCAGGGGGATGCTCATTATCAGTTCCACCGCAAATGTAGCAAAGAGGATATAGAAAAGCCACCACTTCCTCTCTACCCAGCTCGTAACAGTATTGTTCATTCTCCCGGAGAAGACGAAGAAGAAATACAACAGCATCCCCGTCAGTATTGATAATGAATATGGGAACCAATTCTCTGTTAGGTGGGAGCCCATCGAGTATGCTGCTAAGAATCCAAGGGAATTCAGGAGATAGATTGCTATGGAGATGTCGATTATCCTCTTCTTGTCCGAGACTATTCTTGTCTTGGATGTTGCTACCTCTTCTAGAAGGATTATCATTCCCCCCACCATTATCATAGCATTCGCGATCAGCAATGGAAACGGATACTGAGTGAAAATGGCAGGTGAGATTGTGTCCATAAGTGCAAGCGTTATGAGCAGGTATCTTGCGGTTCCCCGCATCTTGAAGAGGACGATTGAGAAAACCATCTCGATCCCCATCGGAATAACGAAAACGAGCGAATTCACCATTTGGGGTATTGCGATCCAGATGTTCGATGAGAGCTTGACCCCTATAATGACGAAGATGAAATAGGTCATGAAGAGTTCGTTGACAACGAAGAAAGACGGAAAGACGAGCCTGTCATAATTTTTAGGGGCCCTTTTTTCAAGGGAGTAAAAATAGAATAACAGTACGATGAATGCGATCATCGGTATCATGAAAATGTTGAAAGCGATGATAGTGTTCAGGAAACCAGGCGGAACAGACAGATACCAGCCAAGACCGATGAACATGGTTGCCATCATGAAGAGTACGAAGTAGAGCACGTACCTCTTCAGTCTGCTGGTCGGGCCAGCAGACATTACTCTTTCGGTATACAGGATGATGGAGATCATTGAAGCTATAACTGCCAGTGCGATGATGTCCATCGAGTTCATTAACGGTTGAACTGAGACTACTTAAAAAATATCTCGTACGTAACTGAATGATCTCTACGCCGGCAAAATGGTTGATGCTATTGCAGGCGGCAACCATGGAAATACCGACCATATCAGAAGATGGATCGTTGCAGGAAGGTAGAAGTTCTTGGAAATTTTTGCCAGCAATCCGTACATCAGACCCATTCCGAACATCGAACTCACCAGTATCAGGTTGTACGGGAACGGATAACCGATTCCACCATCGGATACTGCGTACTTCGAATAGTAGACAGAATAGAGAATTGCCTGAAAGAGTACGACAGCGTAGGGAGAATATTTCCTCAGCAGAATGCGCTGGAGCAGATACCTGAAGTTGAATTCCTCTATTAGCACTGGCGTAATGAAAATTGCAGGTATGGTAGACCCCCACCTGAAGTCTATTATCGAAACGAAGAATATCAGGACTATCAAAGAAGTAACCAGAAGAATGAAAAAAATCAAGGAAGAAGAGAAATCCCTTGTTACCTCGCTCCTGTAGAGAAAGACCGTAACGGGAATCGTCATTATACCGATCGCTATGCTCATTCCATAAAAC
>JACWAC010000219.1 GCA_014874235.1 Thermoplasmatales archaeon | reverse complement strand
CCCTCTAAATACCTGAGGATCCTGAGGCGCTCAATAGTCTTTCAATATAGCTGTGAATGCAAACCTCGCCAGTTATTCATAAGGCAATATTTGTGCCCGGTGACCTTAGTTACTTGATGATTTCAAGCAATTCCTTTGAGTTCTTGAGCCCGATCTCCCTCTGCTGTCCAGATGCCATTATCTTGATGGATACCGTTTCTTTCTTTGCCTCGTTCTCCCCAAGAATTATGACGTACTCGTATCCCATCTTGGAAGCATAATCGAGTTGCTTGCTGATTCCCCTTTCCATAACATTGAGGTCAACCCTGAGGTCCATACTTCTAAGAACGGATGCTACTCTGGTCGCATACAATCTCCCCTGTGGATCGAGGGGAGCCACGAAAATCTGCTTTTCTCTTTTCTGTACCCAGAGCCCTTTTGCTTTCAAAATGTTTTCAAGCACTGCATCACCCATCGCAAATCCCGTGGCCGGAGTATTTTCTCCACCGAGTTGGCCGATGACGTTATCGTACCTGCCTCCTCCTAGAATTGACCTGAACTTTTCTTCGATGTCCGATGCTTCGAACACGCAACCGGTATAGTATGCTATCCCCCTGACAATCTTGAGGTCGATCTCCACCTTTGCTCCCACCGAAGATCTGACGTAATCCCTTATCCTGTACAGATTTTGAAGTTCGGGATCTTCGAATCCATTTAGTATTTTCCCGTCAATGAATGAGAGTACAACGCTGCTCTCTATTTTCTTCTCCTGCATGAACGATTCTCTCTCTCCCGGAGATATCTTCAGCCATCTGTCTAGGATGTAATAAACGTCTTCCTTCTTTCCGGGCAGGAATTTCTCTATGAGCCTATCCAGCAGTATTCTGGAGTTCATCTTCAGCTTGGTATATTCGCCTATTCCTAGACCACTCAAAATGTATCCCGCAAGGGAGATGAGTTCTGCGTCAGCGAGATAGCTCTCACTCCCGAGGATGTCCGCATTCAATTGGTAGAATTCCCTGTATCTCCCTGATTGGGGTTCCTCATATCTCCAGAATTTTTCAACGCTGAACCACTTAAGTGGCTTTACGAGGTCCTTTCTGCTAGCAACCATCCTTGAGATAGTGGGCGTGAGTTCGGGAATGAGTGCAATCTCCCTTTTACCCTTGTCCTTGAAAGAAAACATCTGGTTCATGATCTCCATCCCCGACTTGTTGGCAAACAGCTCCACACTTTCCACAGAAGGAGCATCAATCTCCTTGAACCCGAACAGTCTGCACGAATCTTTCATGGTCTGGAATATTCTGCTTCTGATCTCCTGTTCCTCGGGATAGAAATCCCTGAATCCTCTGAGCCTCTCTACCATCTTTTTTGCACTCTCTCGTTCTACATAAGCCTGAACTATGTTAAAATTTGGTTTTGAAGTTAGGGTTGGAGTTAGCTGATGGAAGGTTGCATCACCAGACTTAGCGACATCCAAGACTCGTTTGGGATACTGTGAGAATATGGTCAAAAAGCGAGCGTTACGGAGCGTTGCTACAATTAACTATTTATATACACTGTATATAAACTGCGAAAATTATGGCTGAAGAAGAA